>JAYVNF010000408.1:0-3390 GCA_043758575.1 Rhodoferax sp. | reverse complement strand
AAAAAGTTGGGTCGTGTCAGGCACCCAGCCCGTTGCGTGCCCGTTACGGCAGCGCGTAACCGAATGATCGGATGACTACCCGGGCCTTGTCGGATTTCAGGTACTTCAGCAGGGCTTCGGTCGCCGGTTTGCCCTTGCCTTTTTTCAAGATGACCGCGTCCTGGCGGATCGGAGAATAGAGTTTGGCCGGGACTATCCAGGAAGAGCCTTCAATTTTTCCGTCTTTGAGCACCTGCGACAGGGCCACAAAGCCCAGCAACGCATTGCCCGTACTGATGAACTGGTGGGTTTGCGCAATGCTTTCACCGGTCACGAACTTGGCCTGCAAAGCGTCATACGCGCCAAGGGCATTCATGACTTCTACAGCGGCGGCACCATAGGGCGAGAGCTTGGGGTTGGCGATTGCCAGGTGGTCGAAACCGCCGCGTTTCAACACCCCGCCCGCGCCGTCGACGATGGTGGGCTTGGCCGACCACAGCACCAGCTTGCCAATGGCGTAGGTGAACTGGCTACCCGCCACGGCGGCGCTTTCCTTGATCAGCTTGGCAGGGGTTACCTCGTCCGCGGCCAACAAGACTTCAAACGGCGCGCCATTCTTGATCTGGGCGTAGAACTTGCCCGTGGCGCCATAGGAGGCCTGCACCTTGTGCCCGGTTTCCTTTTCAAATCCGGCGGCAATGATTTGCATGGGCGTGGTGAAATTGGCTGCCACGGCCACCAAAATCTCATCGGCATGCACGCTGGATGCGGCTCCCGCCAGGGAAGCGATCAGCAGCGCCAGTAACTGGGTGAGGTCTTTCATGGGCATTCTCCTTAACATGGCGGAAGGCGCCCTATCGCAAACGCCGCTTTGTAGCATTCGCCACACACAAAAGGGGTAGGACATCGACTTTCCCGACAAGACCAAAAAACGATCAGTATCGCTGTATCAAATGTTCTTCTTGCCCTGCAGCAACTTGGCCTTGTCGGACGGGCTGTAATGGTCAAAGTGGCCTTGCGCTGCAGCCACGCGGCGGTGCGCCATGCGGATGACTTCAATTTTGCTGGCAGGGGATATGCGCGAGAGGCATTTCTCCAGCGCCGCACTCTGGCATTGCGGACAGACCGGCGTCTCGCCGGTGCGCACCAAGGTTTCAAAATCGTGGCCGCAGCCCTGGCAGTGGTAGTCAAAAAGAGGCATGCTGATCTCCTGGCGATTCAAACGGGCGCTACAACGAGGTGGCCACTGCGCACCGCGCCAAGGTGAACATGATGGTGTGCTCCAAGTCGATGATCAACATCGCGACCAAGATGGAGCAGCGCTGGGACATTCCGTATTTTGAAGGTTCGTTCTACGGCATTGGCGACATGAGCGACACGCTGCGCCAGATCGCCAAGCTGCTGGTGCAGACGGGTGCGCCCGCCGAGCTGACCGCCATCGTGCGCACCCTGGTCAAGCCACTGCCGGTCAAGTCGGACCAGATCACGCTGCTGCCAGGCAGCCATTGCAGCCGAGCCCGACTTGCTGCTGGCGGTGGGCCGCCTGTTGCACGAGATGGGCGCCGAACTGCGCTGCTGCGTGAGCACCACCAAGTCGGCCGCGCAGGATATGAACGCCACCCGGGATAACAAGAGCGATCTGCAATTGCTCAAGCCCTACATCCACACCGCAGAGGAGCGCCGCGCCTTGCCCATTCTGGGTGACCCGGACCCCGAGACGCTGTGGCATCTGGAAATTTTCTACAACGCCATTGCCGTGGCGGTTGAGCGCGAAACCGGTCAGATGGTGTCGCCGATGATGAAGATGAGCCACGAGGGCTTTGGCCGCATGGTGCCGATTGCGCTTGTTGTTCCCGTGTTTACAACTTATTTGCGCAGAATAACTTCTCGCAACGTAAAAGCGACGTTACTCCACCGTGACGCTTTTCGCCAGGTTGCGTGGCTTGTCGACATCAGTCCCGCGTGCACAGGCGGCGTGGTAGGCCAGCAGCTGCAGGGGCACCACATGCAGCAGCGGTGACAACTCGCCGTAGTGCTCAGGCATGCGGATTACGTGCATGCCTTCGCCGTTCTCGATGCGGGTGTCCGCATCGGCCAGCACGTACAACACGCCGCCTCGGGCACGCACCTCGTGGAGGTTGCTCTTGAGTTTTTCCAGCAACGCGTCGTTCGGTGCCACGGTGACCACCGGCATCTCGCTGGTCACCAGCGCCAGCGGTCCGTGCTTGAGTTCTCCGGCCGCATACGCTTCAGCGTGGATGTAGGTAATCTCCTTGAGCTTCAAGGCACCTTCCATGGCGATGGGGTAATGCAGGCCGCGGCCCAGAAATAGCGCGTTCTCTTTCTTGGCAAAGTCTTCTGACCAGCTGATGATTTGTGGCTCCAGCGCCAGCACGGCCTGCAGCGCAGCGGGCAGATGGCGCATGGCTTTGATGTGGCGTTGCTCTTCACTCTCGGGCAAGCGCCCCTTGGCCTGTGCCAATGCCAGCGTCAGCAAAAACAGCCCGGCCAATTGGGTGGTAAAGGCCTTGGTAGATGCCACGCCAATCTCCACACCTGCGCGTGTCACATACGCCAGGCTGCACTCGCGCACCATGGCGCTGGTGGCCACATTGCAAATGGTCAGTGTGTGGTGCATGCCAAGGCTTTTGGCGTGGCGCAATGCGGCCAGCGTGTCGGCGGTTTCGCCCGATTGGGTGATGGTGACGACCAGGGTCTTGGGGTTGGGAACCGACTCGCGGTAACGGTATTCACTGGCCACTTCGACCTGAGTTGGTATTTTGGCAATGCTCTCCAGCCAGTATTTGGCTGTGCAACCACTGTAGTAGCTGGTGCCACAGGCCAGGATGAGCACGGAGTCGATCTCGGCAAACACGCGGGCCGCGTTGGCGCCCGGTGCGTGGTTCATCTGCTGGTCAAACAGTTCGGGAGCTATGCCTTCCACGCCGTCCAGCGTGTCGGCAATGGCGCGCGGTTGCTCGAAGATTTCTTTCTGCATGTAGTGCCGATACGGCCCCAACTCGGCCGCACCGCTGTGTGCCAGCACGGTCTTGACAGGCCGCTGCGCGGGGGCAACCGGCTTGCGGGCCTTGTCAATCAACCAGTATTTGCCCAATTGCACATCGACCATGTCGCCTTCGTCCAGGTACACGATCTGATCCGTGACACCGGCCAGCGCCATCGCATCGCTGGCCAGAAAGTGTTCTTGCCCATCCTTGCCCACACCCAGAATCAACGGTGAACCTGCGCGCGCACCGACCAGACGGTGCGGCTCGTCCTTGCAAAAAACCGCAATAGCATAGGCACCGTGCAGCTGGGTGACGGCGACCTGCACGGCTTCAAACAAATCGCCGTCATAGAGACTGTCCACCAGGTGGGCGATGACTTCGGTATCGGTCTGGCTGAAAAACA
>JAYVNF010000407.1:0-10482 GCA_043758575.1 Rhodoferax sp. | reverse complement strand
CTCTACAACGCCGCTGCGGCTGCCCCCATCGCGCAGCCGACGCGTGCTGACCGAAACACGCTCACTCTGGCACCTGGCCTGGCCGATTCTGATTGGCCAGCTGGCCACCATCGGCATGTCGGTCACCGACGTGGCCATGGCCGGACATGCCTCAGCCCAGGACCTGGCCGGTGTCTCGCTGGGCGTGTCGATCTGGAACATCACCATACTCACCCTGATGGGGCTGCTGATGGCGGTCAACCCGATCGTGGCCCACCACGTCGGTGCGGGTGAGCTGGAGCAGGTGCCGCATGTGGTGCGCCAAGGCCTGTGGAAGGCCCTGGCCGTGGGCCTGCTGGCGGTGGCCCTGGCCAACCTGGCGGCCCAGGTGTTTGACACCATGGCGCTGGAGCCCCGGGTGCGCCAGGTGGCCAAGGATTTTGTGCACATTGCCAGCATCGGCCTGCCGGCCTTCACCTGCTACCGCGTGCTCTACGGCTACAGCACCAGCATCAACCAGACCAAGCCGATGATGGTGATTGCCCTGCTGGCCCTGTTGCTCAACGGCCTGGTGAACTGGCTGCTGGTGTTCGGCAACTGGGGCTTTCCCACACTCGGTGGCGTGGGCTGCGCCTGGTCCACCATGCTGTGCGTCTGGTTCAACCTGCTGGCGCTCCTGGCCTGGATGCGCTGGAGCGCGGCCTATAGGCGCACCTGGCCGTTTGGCCTGTTCGAGGGCCCGCAGTGGCCGATGCTGCGCAGCCTGCTCAAGCTCGGCGTGCCCATAGGCGTGACCTACTTTGCCGAAACCAGCGCCTTTGGTCTGATCGCTCTGTTGATTGCCAAGTTTGGCAGCACCCAGGTGGCGGCCCACGCGATTGCGCTGAACTTCACCTCGCTGGTCTTCATGGTGCCCCTGAGCCTGGGGCTGGCGCTGCTGACCCGGGTCGGCCAAAGCCTGGGGGGCGGCGACCCGCAGGCGGCGCGCTTTAGAGCCTGGGTGGGTGTCGGCCTGACGCTGGTGTTTGCCCTGGTGGCGGCCAGCGCCATGGCGCTGCTGCGCACACCGATTGCCCAGGCCTACACCAGCGATGTGCCGGTGGCCACACTGGCGGCCCAGCTGCTGGTGTTTGCCGCCCTGTTCCAGCTCTCCGACTGCACGCAGGTGGTGATCAGCTGCGCCATCCGCGCCTACAAGGTGACGCGTGCGCCCATGCTGCTGCACCTGGGCGCGTTTTGGGGCGTCTCGCTGCCACTGGGCTGCCTGCTGGGCCTGGCACCGCAGTGGCTGCCGTTCGCGCCGGCCCAGGCCATGGCGGCACGGGGTTTCTGGATTGCGCTCATCGTCGGCCTGAGCGTGGCCGCCGTGGGCCTGCTGCTGATGCTGCGCAGCGTGGCGCGCCGGCATCTGCGCCCGCTCTGAGGCACACTGCCTGCTCCCGACCATGCCCCACCCCACCGCCACCCTCGCCACCAAGCGCGCCCCGCCCGTCGTGCCCGCCCTGCCCTTTTACATCGCCCTGGCTGGCCCCACTGCCTCGGGCAAAACCGCCGCGGCGCTGGAGATTGCCAGGCACTGGGAGGTGGAGATCATCAGCGTCGATTCGGCCCTGGTGTACCGGGGCATGGACATTGGCACGGCCAAGCCCAGTGCCGCCGAGCAGGCCGCCGTGGTGCACCACCTGATCGACATACGCGACCCGCTGCAGGCCTATAGCGCTGCCGAATTTGTGCGCGATGCCACAGCCCTGATCCAGGACATCCACGGCCGCGGCAAGCTGCCCCTGTTGGTGGGCGGCACCATGCTGTATTTCAAGGCCCTGGTGGACGGTCTGGACGCTATGCCGCCGGCCGATGCCAGCCTGCGCGAAGCATTGGCCGCCGAGGCCGCTGCGCAGGGCTGGCCGGCGCTGCATGCGCAGCTGGCCCAAGTCGACCCAGCCACAGCGGCACGCTTGGCGCCGGCCGACGGCCAGCGCATCCAGCGCGCGCTGGAGGTGTACCGCCTCACCGGCCTGCCGCTGTCGCACTTCCATGCCGCCAGGACCGCAGCGGCCCAGGCCCCTGCAAGTACGGGCATGGGCGAGCACCTGGGTGCCGCGCCAGGGCGCAGCCTGTTGCTGTCGCTGGAACCCGCTGACCGGGCCTGGCTGCATGCCCGCATCGCCGAGCGTTTTGATGCCATGCTGGAGGCGCACTTTCTGGACGAGGTGCAGCGCCTGCGTGCGCGCGGCGACCTGCATGCCGAACTGCCCGCCATGCGCTGCGTCGGCTACCGCCAGGCCTGGGAGGCACTGGAAGGCCTGTGGCCGCTGGAGCAGCTGCGCGACAAGGGTATCTATGCCACGCGCCAGTTGGCCAAACGCCAGATCACCTGGCTGCGCTCCATGGCCCAGCGCCAGGTGGTGGCATGTGACAGCGGCGACGCGCTGGAGCAGGTGTTGCAGCGGGTGCGGGATGCCGTGCCACACTCCAGCCCATGACCCTGCAACTGCGCCAACTGGCCAAGCACTACGGCGACACCCCGGTGTTTGCCAACGTGTCGCTGGACGTGGCAGCGGGCGAATTCGTCGCCATCGTGGGCGAGTCCGGCGTCGGCAAATCCACCCTGCTCAACTGCATGGCCGGATTGGACCACTGGGACCAGGGCACGGTGCAACTCGAAGGGGTGGACCTGGGTGGCTTGAACGAAGACCGGCGCGCGCTGTTGCGGCGCGAAAAAGTCGGCTTTGTGTTCCAGGCCTTTCATGTGCTGCCGCATCTGGATGTGTTGCAAAACGTGGCCCTGCCACTGTTGCTGCTGAGCCAGGCGCAGCAGGGCCGGGCACAGGCCATGCTGGAGGCCGTGGGCCTGGGTGGGCTGGGTGCGCGGCTGCCGCAGCAGCTCAGCGGCGGCCAACTGCAGCGCGTGGCGATTGCCCGTGCCCTGGTGCACCAGCCGCGCTTGCTGTTGGCCGATGAGCCCACCGGCAACCTGGACCCCAGCACGGCGGCACTGGTGATGCAGGCCCTGGTGCAACAATGCCGCGCCCACCAGGCCGCCCTGGTGCTGGTGACGCACTCGGTCGCCGCGACCGCAGGTGCCGACCGGGTGTTGCGACTGGATGCGCACGGGCTGCGTGCAGATTAAGCCCGGCTTACGTGGGCTGGCGCACATACTGTTACAAGGCGAGGGGGGCCAACGGGGACAAATGACATATTTGCAAGCAACAATGGCGTATGAGTTGGAAAATGTCACGCCTATCCTCCAGTCTGATGGGACTGCTTCGCGATCCTGCACGCAGCGTCGAAGCGCAAGCCCAGGTGGAACACATCCGCCAGGAAATGCTCGACTGCATGGCCCTGTTTCTGCCGGCCAAGGGCCTGCGCCCCGCCGTCTGGACCCGGGTGGAATATGCCGATGACATCCAGAGCCTCTGGTTTTTGCGCAGCGACGTGATGCACATGCTGTGTGACCACTGCGGCGAGACACTGGCCGCCCTCAAGCTGCAAACCCTGACCTCCCTGTTTCGCGGCCACATCCCGACCGCACAATTCGCCAGCGCCCAGCGCCGCCGATAGTCCTCTCCCGTCAAGCGGCACAATGGCCGCATGTCTTCTCCCCTGTGGCCGCTGCTCACCACCTTTTCCCTGCAAGAGCTGCTGCACCATCCCTGGCGCACCCTGGCCGCCCTGGTGTCAGTCATGCTGGGTGTGGCGCTGGCGTTTTCGGTGCACCTGATCAATGCCTCGGCCCTGGATGAGTTTTCCCAGGCCGTGCGTTCGGTAGGCGGCCAGGCAGATCTGGAGTTGCACAGCCAGGGCGCCAGTGCCAGCCTGGATGAGGCGCTGCTGGGCCTGTTGCGCCAGCAGCCCGAAGTAGCACTGGCCTCGCCCGTGTTGGAACTCAGCACCTATGCTTTGCCCACCCCAACTTCCACCAAAGACGGCAGCACCGATGGCACGCCATCCAAGCGCGTGCTGCTGCGTGTGCTGGGTGTGGACCTGCTGCACATCGCCGCGCTGGCGCCCGACCTCATGCCCCTGCCCGAGCGCGAGGGCGAACGGCTGGCACTGTTTGCGCCCAACACGGTTTTCTTGAACGCTGCAGCGCGCCTGTCCCTGGGACAAGGCAGCGTGCAACTGCAACAGGGCTTGCAGCTCAGGGCCGCCCGCGTGGCGGGCAGCGTGCGTGCCAGCGGCAGTGCACTGGCGGTGATGGACATAGGCGCGGCGCAAGACTTTTTTAGCCAACAAGGGCAGCTCAGCCACATTGACATCCGGCTGAATGCCGGCAACGACGCCGATGCCCTGCTACGCCGCCTGCAGTCCACGCCCCAGTGGACGACGCAGCTGCGCCTGAGCAAGCCAGGCGACGCCGGCGCGCGCATAGGCAACCTGTCGCGCGCCTACCGCGTGAACCTGACGGTGCTGGCCCTGATTGCGCTGTTCACCGGTGGCTTTCTGGTGTTTTCGGTGCTGGCCCTGAGCGTCACGCGCCGGGCCCAGCAGTTGGCCCTGCTGGGTGTGCTGGGTCTGAGCGGCACCCAACGACTGCGTCTGGTGTTGCTGGAGGCCAGCGCCCTGGGCCTGCTCGGCAGCGCGCTGGGCATTGCCCTGGGCACGGCGCTGGCGGCATTGGCGCTCGCGCTCCTGGGTGGCGATTTGGGGGGTGGCTACTTTGCCGGCGTGGCGCCAGCGCTGCAATGGAGCACGCCAGCAGCCCTGGTGTTCGCCGCCCTGGGAGTCGCCACGGCTCTGGTGGGCGCCTGGTGGCCGGCACGCCTGGCGCAGGCGCTGCCGCCGGCGCAAACCCTCAAAGGCCTGGGTGCCCTGCAGCCCCATGCCCAGCCCGCCTGGGTCGGGCCGCTGTTGCTGCTGGGCGGCGCACTGCTGGCCCTGGCCCCGCCGCTGTGGGACATGCCACTGGGCGCCTACCTGAGTGTGGCCCTGCTGCTGGTAGGCGGCATCAGCTGCCTGCCCTGGCTGGTCGGCCTGGTGCTGGACCGCCTGGCGCCGCTGCTGGCGCAGCGCCTGCTGCCCCTGCTGGCGGTGGAGCGGGCCCGGCGCGTGCGCCACAGCGCGGCAGTGGCGGTCAGCGGGGTTGTGGCCTCGCTCAGTCTGGCCGTGGCCCTGACCGTGATGGTGAGCAGCTTTCGCCATTCGGTGAGCCAGTGGCTGGACACGGTCTTGCCCGCCTCTCTGTACGTGCGCAGTGCCAGCGCTGGCAGCGCCAATGCGCTGGCCTATTTCGACCCGGCCTTTGTGCAGGCTGCGGCCCGCCTGCCCGGTGTGCAGCGCCTTTCCAGCCAGCGCAGCCTGTCGCTCAACCTGGATGCGGCCAAACCCGCCGTGGCCCTGATCGTGCGCAGCCTGCGCGAGGACGGGGCAGCGGCACCGGCGCTGCCGCTGGTGAGCGACAGCCTGCCGGTGCCGCCCGGGCGCATTGGCATCTATGTGAGCGAGGCGGTGGTGGATTTGTATGGCGCGCGCCAGGGCCAGGACTTTGTGCCGCTGCAAGCGGTGTTTGCCGACAAGGCCGGCAGCGCACCAGTGTTTTTTGTCGCCGGCATCTGGCGTGACTACGCGCGCCAGTTCGGCACCCTGGCCATGGACAGTGCCGACTACGCGCGCCTGAGCAATGACCGCCGCGTCAACGACCTGGCCCTGTGGCTCGCCCCCGAGGCCAGCCCCGAGGCCGTGGAGCAGGCCCTGCGCGATCTGGCCGATCGGCTGAGCGCTGCGCCCAGCGGGCCGACGGGCGCGGCCGGCCAGTTGCTGGAGTTCGGCTCGGCCACGCAGATACGCGCCACCACCCTGAAAATTTTTGACCGCAGCTTTGCCGTGACCTACTGGCTGCAGACTGTGGCCGTGGGCATAGGCCTGTTTGGCATTGCCGCCAGTTTCAGCGCCCAGGTGCTGGCGCGGCGCAAGGAGTTCGGCCTGCTGGCCCACCTGGGCCTCACGCGCGGCCAGATCCTGCGCCTGGTGGCTGCCGAGGGTGCCGCCTGGACCAGCCTGGGCGCACTCGCCGGCGTCGCTCTGGGCCTGGCCGTGGCGGTGGTGCTGGTGCATGTGGTCAATCCGCAAAGCTTTCACTGGAGCATGGAGCTCAGCCTGCCCTGGCTGCGCCTGCTGGCGCTGGCCGCCGCCGTGATCGCCGCTGGCACCGTGACCGCCGGCCTGGCCGGCCGGGCCGCGGCCGGACATGATGCGGTGATGGCGGTGAAAGAAGACTGGTAGCACCGGTGGCGCTGGCGCAGCGGCTTGCTAAGATGGGCCATGCCCCATAGCAGCCCCACTCACAGCACGCCACAAAGCAGACCAGACAGCGCCGCGGGCTTGCCTCCGACAAGCGCCGGCGGCCAGCGCCAGGACGCTGCAACGGCTGGCAGCGCAGCCCAGGCCTGGCTGAGCCAGGCCATTGCCCGCATCGAGGCCGATTACCAGCGCAGCGCCGACACCCACCTGATCCCCCTGCCCCTGCCGCGCCTGGCCGCGGGTGGCATCGACCTGTACCTGAAAGACGAGTCCACCCACCCCACCGGCAGCCTCAAGCACCGGCTGGCGCGCTCGCTGTTTTTGTATGCGCTGTGCAATGGCTGGGTGCATGCCGGCTCGACCATCGTGGAAGCCTCGAGCGGCTCCACCGCAGTGAGCGAGGCCTACTTTGCGCGGCTCCTGGGCCTGCCCTTTGTGGCAGTGATGGCGCGCAGCACCTCGACCGAGAAGATTGCGCAAATCAACTTCTATGGCGGGCGCTGCGAGCTGGTGGACAGCGCCGCCGAGGTCTACGCCGCCGCCCAGGCCATCGCTGACGCCACCGGCGGCCACTACATGGACCAGTTCACCTATGCCGAGCGCGCCACCGACTGGCGTGGCAACAACAACATCGCGCAAAGCATGTTCAGCCAGATGGCGCACGAGCGCCACCCCATTCCACGCTGGGTGGTAGTGGGTGCGGGCACCGGTGGCACCAGCGCCACCATAGGCCGCTTCATCCGCTACCAGCGCCACGCCACGCAGCTGTGCGTGCCGGACCCGGCGGGTTCTGTGTTCGGTGAATACCACCGCACCGGCCGGCGCGATCTCACTGGCGTGGGCTCGCGCATCGAAGGCATAGGCCGTCCGCGCGTGGAGGCCAGCTTTGTGCGCAGCGTGGTGGACCGCATGCTGGAGGTGGCCGATGTGGATTCGTTAGCCGCCATGCGCGAGCTCTCCAATTTGCTGGGGCGCAAGGTCGGCCCGTCTACCGGCACCAACCTGATCGGCATGCTGGGCCTGGCCGCCGAGATGCGTGCACGGGGCGAGCAGGGCTCCATCCTGTCCTTGCTGTGTGATGCGGGTGAGCGCTATTTGCCGAGTTACCACAACCCGCAGTGGGTGGCCGCCCAGATGGGCGACTGCACTGCGGCCCAGACCCGGGTGCGCGAGCTGCTGCAGTGAGGCGCAGCACGCGCCGCCGCCTGCTCGGTGCGGGCAGTGCCCTGGGCGCCGCGGCAGCGCTGGGGCTGGACGCGGTACAGGCGGCCACGCGCACCCGACCCGCTACACCGCGCACACTGGCATTCCCGCGTGATGCGGGCGCCCATACCGACGCGCAGACCGAGTGGTGGTACCTCACGGGTTGGATAAGCGCAGGCAGTGCGGGGCCAGTCCCCGAGGCCAGCTATGGTTTTCAGATCACCTTTTTTCGCAGCCGCGTGGACGCTGCGCAGGGCATGCAGTCGCGCCTGGCCGCCAGGCAGCTGCTGTTTGCGCATGCGGCCATCACCGATGTCGCGGCCAAGCGCCTGTGGCACGACCAGCGCATAGAGCGTTGGTCGGGCGAGGCGCCGGGCCACAACGCCATGGACATGGCGTCGGCCAGCACGCTGGACACCGGTGTGCTGTTGCAGGATTGGTCTTTGCTGCGGGACGGATTGGCACCGCAGAACGGGGCGCTGGCGGCGGCGGTGCCCGCGCTGCATGCCCGCGTCGCAGCGCAGGATTTTCAGCTGGACCTGCACTTTGCCGCCACGCAAGCGCTGCTGCTGCAAGGCCAGCAGGGCTGGTCGCGCAAGGGGCCGCAGCCGCAGCAGGGCAGCTACTACTACAGCCTGCCGCAGCTGCGGGTGAGCGGCAGCCTCACGCTGCGGGGCAAGTCCCTGCAAGTTGCTGCCGGCAGCACGGCCTGGCTGGACCATGAGTGGAGCCAGGAGATGCTGCCAGCAGGCGCCGTGGGCTGGGACTGGCTAGGCATCAACCTGTTTGACGGCAGTGCCCTCACCGCGTTTCAGTTGCGCGACCAGGCCGGTGGTGTGTTGTGGGACGGCGGCTCGTTCCGTGCGGGTGAGGTCACTGGCAAGGGCTCAGCGGCCGGCAGCAACCTGTATACCTTCAGCCGCGGTGAAGTGATTTTCAAACCCCTGCGCCTGTGGCGCAGCGCCGTGAGCCGCTCCAGCTACCCGGTGGAATGGCTGGTGCGCACGCCGGCCGATTTCTATACGGTGAAAGCAGTGGTCGACAACCAGGAGCTCGACAGCCGCAACTCCACCGGCGCGATTTACTGGGAAGGCTTGTGCGAAGTCTGGGACAGCAACCAACGCAAAGTCGGGCGCGGCTACCTGGAAATGACGGGCTATGCGGCGCCGCTGCGGATGTAGTCCAGTCGCTCTGCGTCGGACGCACATTTGACCCACGGTTTCGCATGGCTGGCGCGCACCAAGTCGCCGGGGTAGAACCCATGGATGGCTGTGGTCACTGACGCGTGATGTAGGTGAGTTGCCGGTGGTGCTTGAGGGAAAGCAGCAGGACTTCGGTGTCTGAATGGGCGTAGAGCACTACGTGCGAACCGATCACAAATTCGCGCAGCTGGGGCAAGCCGGCGGACTGCGCCAACTGCTGCACAGCGGCCAGACGCAAGCTGGCCTGTGCCGAGTTCGGCTTCAGAAAACGCGCAGGGCGGCCGCTGGCGGGAGACCAGACCAGCAGCGTTTTCATCTCGCGCAAATCGCGTTTGAGCTGAGCAAGCCGCGCTGTTGCACTGGCAGCGTCTTGCTCCACCATGAACGCATGGACAGCCAACAGGCAGTGGGCGAAGTGAGGGGCAGCGCCGACCTGCGCGCTGACTCGCCTTTTAGCGGGCCGAGGCATCAGTCTGCGAGCAGTTTGTCCAGCTCACCCGACGACATGCGTTTGCCAGCAAGCACTTGACCCAAAGCCATTTCGGCCTCGGTCAGCAGAACCAGGCCCGCATGCTCAAGCTCCAGCGCGTGGTAGTAATCGAGCTTTTTGGCATCCACCAGCGCAACGTAACTGGAGCCGTTTTTGGTGAGCACCTTTTCGGCACCGCTGCCCACCACGTCTTCGGCTAGTTCGGTGAGACGGGCTCGCGCTTCGCTGATGGGAATGATGTCACTGGCACGCAAAGTCATGCTTCAATCCTTAACGCATTTGTTAACGCATATTGTATTCTTCGAACAAGCAACTAGCGACGCTCGCCACCGTGTGCTTGTGATCAGCTTGCAATCCACACCATCGCCCTCATTTGAAAGCCCATGAATAAAGAACGCGCCAAGGCCAGCAACCCCAAATCCCTCTCCGGCCTGTTGCCGTTCTTGCAACCCTACCGCGGCCGCATAGGCCTGGCCCTGTGCTTTCTGGTGCTGGCGGCCATGGCCACGCTGGCGTTTCCGCTGGCGCTGCGCAGCCTGATTGATGGCGGCCTAATGCAGGCCAACAAGGGCGATCAATTGATGGCCTTGCGCGAGCACTTTGGCCTGCTGTTCGCCGTGGCCGTGGCCCTGGGGCTGTTTTCGGCCGGGCGCTTTTACATGGTGAGCTGGCTCGGTGAGCGTGTCACCGCCGACCTGCGCAACGCGGTCTACCGCCATGTGCTGCACCAAAGCCCGGAGTTCTTCGAGACCACGCAAACCGGTGAGGTGCTGTCGCGCCTGTCGGCTGACACCACCCTGGTGCAGACCGTGGTCGGCTCCTCGCTGAGCATGGGCCTGCGCAACCTGGTGATGGGCATAGGCGCCCTGGGCATTCTGGTCTGGACCAATCCGGTGGTGATGCTGGGCGTGGCCGGCGTGCTGGTGCTGATCGTGGTGCCCAGCGTCTGGTTCGGGCGGCGCGTGCGCCGCCTCTCGCGTGCCAGCCAGGACCGCATTGCCGACTCCAGCGCGATTGCGGCCGAGGTGCTCAACGCCATTCCAGTGGTGCAAAGCTATACCGCCGAGGGCCGCGAGTCGCAGCGCTTCAATACCTCCACCGGCAACGCGTTCGAGGTCGCAGTGCGCCGTACCAAGGCGCGTTCGGTGCTGGTGGCCTTCATCATCATTGCCACCTCGGCGGCCCTGTTGTGGGGCTTGTACCAGGGCACGCAGGCGGTAATGGCCGGGCGCATCACGGCCGGGCACCTGGGGCAGACGGTGGTCTATGTGATCATCCTGGCCGGCGCCTTTGCGGTGCTGGGTGAGGTCTATGGCGACTTGCTGCGTGCGGCCGGTGCCACCGAGCGCCTGATGGAGCTGCTGGCCA
>JAYVNF010000406.1:0-3395 GCA_043758575.1 Rhodoferax sp. | reverse complement strand
GCCGCGCCCTGCTGACCTTTTGCGCCATGCTGCTGGAAAAAGAGCACCACCACCCGGAGGAAAAAGTGCGCAAAGACAGCGGCGAAATGCTGGCCCTGCTGACCCCGATTGCCAAGGCCTTCATCACCGACAACGGCTGGACAGCCACCTCAGGCTGCATGCAGGTGTTTGGCGGCCATGGCTATATCCGCGAGACCGGCATGGAGCAGCTGGTGCGCGACGCCCGCATCAACATGATTTACGAGGGCACCAATACCATCCAGTCGCTGGACCTGCTGGGCCGCAAGGTGCTGTCCAACAACGGCGCCACGCTGAAGAAATTCGGCAAGCTGATTGGCAAGCTGGTGGAAGAAGAGGGCGTGAACGAGAAGATGGCCGAGTTCATCACGCCGATTGCCATCCTGGGCGACCAGATGAGCAAGTTCACCACCGAGATCGGCTTCAAGGCCTTCCAGAACCCGGACGAAGTGGGGGCCGCCGCGGTGGACTATCTGCGCGTGGCCGGCCACATGGTGTTTGGCTATTTCTGGGCGCGCATGGCGCAAGTGGCATTGCGCGAAATTGCCGCCGGCAATACCGACAGCTTCTATCTGGCCAAGCTGCAGACTGCACGCTTTTACTTTGCCAAGCTGTTCCCCGAGACCGCTACTGCCATGCGCACGGCGCGCACGGGCGCGCGCGTGCTGATGGATACCGATGCCGTGTTTGCTTAAGGAGATCAATATGAAACGCATTGCAGCCAGTCTGCTTCTGGCCCTGTCAGGCGCCTGCGCCCTGGCGCAGATGACGCCCGTGGGGCTGTGGAAAACCATTGACGACGATGGCAAGACCGAAAAGTCCCTGGTGCGCATCAGCGAAAGTGGCGGCGTGCTTACCGGCACCATCGAGAAAGTATTCGATCCCGCCAAGCAGGACGCCAAGTGCGACAAATGCAGCGACGAGCGCCAGGGCAAGCCGGTGCTGGGCATGGCCATCATCCGCAATGTGCGCCAGGACGCGGATGACAAAACCCTATGGAGCGGTGGCGAAATTCTGGACCCCAACAACGGCAAGACCTACAAGACCCGCTTGAAACCCGTGGACGGCGGCAAGAGCATGGAGATGCGCGGCTACATTGCGTTCATCTACCGCACCCAGGTCTGGCAACGCGTCGAGTAAAGCGCCGAATAGGGCGCCATAGCAGCGTCAGTGCAGCGCCATGGCAGTGGTGCCCCCGTCAACAGTCAAGGAGTAATGTGTGAGCAGTTTCCAAGTTCGTAAAGTCGCCGTGCTGGGCGCCGGTGTCATGGGGGCGCAGATCGCCGCCCACCTGGTCAACGTCAAAGTGCCGGTGGTGCTGTTTGACCTGCCAGCCAAAGAGGGACCGAAGAACGGCATCGTCATGCGTGCCGTGGAGGCCCTGAAAAAGCAAAAACCCGCGCCCCTGGGCGTGAACGAAGACGCGGTGCTGATCCAGCAGGCCAACTACGAAGAGCACATGGATGTGCTCCTGGGTTGCGACCTCATCATCGAGGCGATTGCCGAGCGCATGGACTGGAAGCTGGACCTCTACAAGAAGATCGCCCCCTTCATTGCGCCCCACGCCATCGTGGCCTCCAACACCTCGGGCCTGTCCATCACCAAACTCAGCGAGGCACTGCCCGAAGAAATCAAGCCGCGCTTTTGCGGCATCCACTTCTTCAACCCGCCGCGCTACATGGCGCTGGTGGAGCTGATCAACACCCCCACCACCGAGCCACACATCCTGGACAGCCTGGAAACCTTTGTCACCAGCACCCTGGGCAAGGGCGTGGTGCGCGCCAAGGACTCGCCCAACTTCATCGCCAACCGCGTCGGTATCGCCGGCATGCTGGCCACCATGAAAGAGGTGCAGAACTTTGGGCTGACAGTGGACGTGGTGGACGACCTGACCGGCAAGAAGCTGGGCCGCGCCAGCTCAGGCACCTTCCGCACTGCCGACGTGGTGGGCCTGGACACCATGGCCCACGTGATCAAGACGCTGCAGGACACGCTGAGCTTGGAGACCGACCCGTTCTACGCCAGCTTCGCCACCCCCGAGGTGCTCAAAACCTTGCTGGAGATGGGCAACCTGGGCCAAAAGTCAAAAGCCGGCTTCTTCAAGAAGGTGGGGCGCGACATTCTGCGTTTCGACCTGGCGAGCAAAGACTATGTGCCCGGCGGTGAGAAGGCCGACGAGGTTTACGCCCGCATGCTCAAAAAGCCAGCGGCCGAGCGCCTGCAGCTGCTGCGCAACTCCGAGGGCGCGCAGGGCCAGTTCCTGTGGGCCATTCTGCGCAACAGCTTTCACTACGCCGCCATCCACCTGGCCGCCATTGCCGACAACGCTCGCGATGTGGACTTCTGCATGCGCTGGGGCTTTGGTATGAAGCAGGGCCCCTTCGAGCTGTGGCAAGAGGCCGGCTGGTTGCAGGTGGCACAGATGGTCAAGGCTGATATCGAAGCCGGAAAGGCCCTGTGCAGCGCACCTCTGCCAGACTGGGTCTTCAACGGCCCGGTGGCCGAGGCCGGTGGCGTGCACACGCCCCAGGGCTCCTGGAACCCGACCACCAAGCAGTTTGTGCCGGTGCGCCAGTTGCCTGTGTATGCGCGCCAGCACTTTCCGGAAAGCGTGCTGGGTGCGCAAGCGCCAGCCGCGCAGACCGCCGGCAGCACGGTGCATGAGGACGAACACATTCGCCTGTGGACCCTGGGTGCGCCCGGCACGACCGATGCGGATGTGCTGATTGCCAGCATCAAGTCCAAGATGCACGCCATAGGACCCGGCGTGGTCGAAGGCCTGTTGCAGGCGCAAGAATTGGCCGAACAAAACTACAAGGGCCTGGTGATCTGGTCGCCCGACGAGATGTTCTCCGCCGGTGCCGATCTGCAGGCCATGCTGCCGGCCTTCATGATGGGCGGCGTCAAAGCTATTGAAGGTGCTGAGGCCGAGATGCAGCAGGCCATGCTCAAGCTGCGCTACTCCAATGTGCCGGTGGTGTCTGCCGTGCGCGGCCTGGCCCTGGGCGGCGGCTGCGAGCTGGCGGTGTACTCGGCCAAGCGCGTCGTCGCCATGGAGAGCTATATCGGCCTGGTGGAAGTGGGCGTGGGCTTGGTTCCGGGCGCCGGTGGCCTCACCTACATCGCGCGCCGCGCGGCGGAAAACGCCGCTACCTCGACGGGCAAGGATTTGCTGCCCTTCCTCACCGAAGGCTTTACCGCTGCGGCCATGGCCAAGGTGGGAACCAGTGCGCTGGAGTCGCGCAAGCTGGGCTACCTGCTGGACAGCGATGTGGTGGTGGCGCACAAGGACGAACTGCTGTTTGTGGCTATCAACGAGGCCCGCGCCATGGGCGCATCCGGCTACCGCGCGCCGCACAAGCGCCTGTTCCCGGTGG
>JAYVNF010000405.1:0-3395 GCA_043758575.1 Rhodoferax sp. | reverse complement strand
TTCGCGCACGTCGTTGCTGAGGTCGGCCTTGGTGGCGACGCGCTTGAGCGCCTCGCAGGCGGCGCTGCGGTAGGGCTCGGCAAGGCGTTTCCAGCGGTCCATGGCGCGCGCCAGGCGGGCGGCGACTTGCGGGTTGATGCCGTCGAGTTCGATCACGCGCTCGCTCCAGAACACGTAGCCGGCCGCATCGGCGCGGTGAAAGCCGCCCGGATTGGCACTGCAGTAGCTGAAGATGACACTGCGCGCCCGGTTCGGGTTGCGCAGGTTGAAGTCCGGGTGGGCCATCAGCTGGCGCACGGCGGGCAGCACATTGCCGGCGCGGTCGGGCGCACCGGCCTGCAGCGCAAACCACTTGTCCAGCACCAGAGCCTCGTCCTTGAACAGGCTGTGAAAGCGCTCCAGCGCTGGCGTGGCCAGCGCGTGGCCGCAGCCCACCAGGGCCTGCAGGGCATTGAAGCGGTCGGTCATATTGCCAGCGTCCTTGAAGCGCTGCAGCGTCTTGCCCGGCCACAGCGTGTCGCCCGACTGCACGGCGGCCAGGCACAGGTAGTTCAGGGCCATGCCGGCCAGGGCGCGGCGGCCGCTGGAGCGCGGGTCCGGCCGGTAGGCGCCGTTGTCCTGGTGCGCCTCAAACGTCCATTCCCAGTCGGCCTGCAGTTCGGTGGCCAGTTGCAGGCGCATGCTGTCGCGCACGGCGTGGATGCGCTGCGGGTCGACCAAGGCGATCTGCTCGGCGATATAGGTCTCCGAGGGCAGGGTCAGCACCAGCTCCTTGAAGGCGGCGTCCAGTGCGGGGTCGCGCAGCACGGCGCGCATGGCCTGCACATAGGCGCTGTTGAGCCAGGCGCTGTGCGCCTCGCTGGAGGCGATGGCTGCAGTAGCGCAGCGCAAGGCCAGGCGCTGGCCGGCTTCCCAGCGGTTGAAGGGGTCGGGGTCGTGGGCCAGGAGGGTGAGCAGTTGCGCGTCGCTGTAGTCAAAGTCCAGCACCACCGGCGCGGAAAAGCCGCGCAGGATGGAGGGCACCGGTTCTTCGGCCACGTTCTCGAAGGTGAGGGTCTGGCTGTCCTGGGTCAGCACAAACAGATGGCTGTCCTGGCTGGCCGGGTTGCTGGCAGCGTTGCCACCTGCCATGAGCAAGGGCAGAGCGGCGCCGCTGCTGGCGCTTACCAGCCCCAGGCTCACCGGAATCACAAACGGCAGTTTGTCATGCTGGCCCGGGGTGGCGGCGCAACTTTGGCTGAAGTGCAGGGTGTAGTTCTGCGCCTCGGCGTTGTATTCGCCGCGCGCAGCCAGGCGCGGTGTGCCGGCCTGGCTGTACCAGCGCTTGAACTGCGGCAGCAACTGCGCCAGGGGCGATCCGGGGTTGGCGTCGGCAATGGATTGCGCAAAGTCGTCGCAGGTCACGGCCTGGCCATCGAAGCGCTGGAAGTACAGCTGCATGCCGCGCTCGAAGCCCTTGCGCCCAGAGCTGCCCGGCGCGCCCGAAAGGGTTTGCATCATGCGCACCACTTCCGCACCTTTTTCGTAAATCGTGACGGTGTAGAAGTTGTTGATCTCGATGTAGCTGTCCGGGCGCACCGGGTGCGCCATGGGGCCGGCGTCTTCCGGGAACTGGGCAGTGCGCAGCACGCGCACATCTTCAATGCGTTTGACGGTGCGGGCACTGGCCTCGGCGCACAGGTCCTGCGAGAACTCCTGGTCGCGGAACACCGTCAGGCCCTCTTTCAGCGAGAGCTGGAACCAGTCACGGCAGGTGATGCGGTTGCCGGTCCAGTTGTGGAAGTACTCGTGGCCGACCACGCTCTCGATGTTGCTGTAGTCCACGTCCGTGGCCGTGGCCTGATTCGCCAGCACGTACTTGGTGTTGAAGATGTTCAGGCCCTTGTTCTCCATGGCGCCCATGTTGAAGTCACTGGTGGCCACAATCATGAAGCGCTCTAGGTCCAGCGGCAGGCCAAACCGTGCCTCGTCCCAGGCCACAGACGCCATTAGCGAATTCATGGCGTGCTCGGTCTTGTCCATGTCGCCGGGGCGCACATAGACCTGCAGCACATGGTCCTTGCCCGCACGCGAGGTGATGCGCTGCTCGCGGCAGACCAGCTGGCCGGCCACCAGGGCAAACAAATAGCAGGGCTTTTTGTGCGGGTCCACCCACTTGGCAAAGTGGCGGCCGTCTTCCAGTGCACCTTGCTCCACTAGGTTGCCGTTGGACAGCAGCACCGGGTACTTGGCTTTGTCGGCACGCAGGGTGACCGTATACGACGCCATCACATCCGGGCGGTCCAGAAAGTAGGTGATGCGACGGAAGCCCTCGGCTTCACACTGGGTGAAGAAGGAATCGTTGCTGACGTACAGGCCCATCAGCTTGGTGTTCTTGGCCGGCAGGCAGGTGGTGAAGATTTCCAGCGCAAAGGGCTCGGGTCCCTCGGGCAGGTTTTTCAGCACCAGCACATTGCCGTCCAGCTTGAAGGAGGTGCCCGCGCCATTGACCAGCACGCGCGCCAGGTTCAGCTCTTCGCCGTCCAGGCGCAAGGCTTGCGCCGGTACATCCGGGTTGCGGCGCAGCGTCATCTTGTTGAGGACACGGGTCTTGGCGGCGTCCAGATCGAAGCACAGATCCACCGCGTCAATCCAAAAGGCCGGGGCGCTATAGGCTTCGCGCTGAATGGCGATGGGCGTTGCCGCCCCGCCATCGTCTTTAAAGCTTTGCAACATGGTGTCTCTCCAGAAAATTGCTGTTCATCAACTCGGTGTAATCGGCGGCATGGGCCAGCACATGGGGGCCGGCGAGCTCGGTCGCCATGTGGCCGGTGCACATGCCCACGGCTTGCATGCCGGCGCGTCGGGCCGCTTCAATGCCCAAGGGGGCGTCTTCAAACACGATGCAGTGCGCTGGCGCCACACCCAGGCGGCGCGCCACTTCCAGGAAGATGGCTGGCTCGGGCTTGCCCGGCAGACCCTCGTCACCGCCCACCGTGGCCAGGGGCGGGTGGGGCATGTTCAGCTTGGCGTAGGCGAAGCTCCAGTTGTGGCGATCGCCGGCCGTGCCCACACCGATCTTCAGGCCACGCTGGCGCGCGCGTTCGGCAAAGGCGACAAAGCCGGGCACCTCGGCAAACTGGGGCGCAAAAAGGGTGCGGTAGGCGGCCTCTTTTTCATGCAGGTAGACCAAGGCTTCTGCATCCGACATGTCGCGCTCAAAAAGAATGCGTATGCACTCCAGGCCGGTGCGCCCGGTGGTGCGACGCATCAGCTCCTGGATGTCGATCGCAATGCCATGCTTGTGGGCCAGCTCCAGCCAGCTCTGGGTATGCCAGGGCATGGAGTCGACCATGGTGCCGTCCATGTCGAAGATCAAAGCCTGAATCATTAGACGCCCTGTTTGAGCGAAGCTT
>JAYVNF010000404.1:0-10502 GCA_043758575.1 Rhodoferax sp. | reverse complement strand
CCCACGCCGGTGTCCGGTGTGGGGGAGTTGTGCCTGCGCGTCGGTGCCAGCGGTGTCAATCGCCCGGACGTGCTGCAGCGTGCTGGAAACTACCCGGCGCCTCCAGGGGTGTCGGATATTCCGGGGTTGGAAGTGGCCGGCAGCATCGTCAGCGGTGACCCGCAGGCGATGGCTGCTGCAGGGCTCAAGATCGGTGACCGCGTGTGTGCGCTGGTGGCCGGTGGCGGCTATGCCGAGTTCTGTGTGGCCCCTGTGGCGCAGTGTCTCCCAGTGCCCAAGGGCTTCAGCGATGTCGAGGCAGCCAGCCTGCCGGAAACCTTTTTTACCGTCTGGAGCAATGTGTTTGACCGTGGCCGTCTGGTGGCGGGTGAAACACTGTTGGTGCAGGGCGGTACCAGCGGCATTGGCGTCACGGCCATTCAACTGGCCAAGGCCATGGGTGCAACCGTGATCGCCACTGCGGGCAGCGATGCCAAATGCGCGGCGATTCGTGTCTTGGGCGCGGACCATGCCATCAATTACAAGACCCATGATTTCGAAGCCGAGGTCAAACGCCTAACCGAAGGCCGGGGTGTGGACGTGGTGCTGGACATGGTGGCGGGCGACTATGTGGCGCGTGAACTGAACTGCCTGGCAGAAGATGGCCGCCTGGTCATCATCGCCGTGCAGGGCGGCATCCAGAGCGAAATTAATGCAGGCCTGGTGATGCGCAAGCGCCTCACTGTCACGGGTTCCACCTTGCGGGTGCGGCCGATTGCCTTCAAGCAGGCGATTGCGCAGAACTGCCGGGCCTTGGTCTGGCCCTTGCTGGAAGCTGGGCGCATCAAGCCGGTGGTGCACAGCGTGTTTGCGGCCGTTGATGCCGCGCAGGCAAGCGGCAGTGGTGCGGCGGATGCACACCGCCTGATGGAGTCGAATCAGCACGTGGGCAAAATTATTTTGAATTGGGGAACAGCATGAAGAAAAAACTGATCGCCGGTAACTGGAAGATGAATGGCAATGCGGCTTCCAACGCAACGCTGCTGAAGGCCTTACTGGACCAGTCTGCAGGCTGGGACTGCCTGGTCGCCGTGTGCGTGCCAGCTGTGTACATGGCGCAGGTGCAGGGCATCGTCGAAGGCACTGGTATTGCACTGGGCTCGCAGGATGTGTCGGCTTACGAGTCCGGCGCCTATACAGGCGAAATTTCTGCGGCCATGTTGAAAGATTTTGGCACGCGCTACGCCATCGTTGGCCATTCGGAGCGTCGCCAATACCACGGCGAGATCGATGCCACGGTAGCCGCCAAGGCCGCGCGGGCCCTGGCTGCGGGCATCACGCCCATAGTCTGTGTGGGCGAGACCCTGGCCGAGCGCGAAGCCGGACGCACTGAAGAAGTGGTCAAGCGCCAACTGGCTGCCGTGATCCACGCCAATGGACATTGCATCAGTGAGATCGTGGTGGCTTATGAGCCGGTGTGGGCGATTGGCACCGGCAAGACCGCCACGCCCGAAATGGCGCAGGCGGTACATGCGGTGCTGCGCGCCCAACTGCAGGCGGCCAGCGAGCACGCAGACCGGGTTCACATCCTGTACGGCGGCAGCATGAATGCGGCCAATGCCGAGCAACTGCTGGCCCAGCCCGATATCGATGGTGGCTTGGTGGGCGGTGCAGCCCTCAAGGCGGCCGACTTTTTATCCATTATTGCGGCCGCCAAATAAGGCGCGCAGCAACCGATTCACGATTTAGGAGAGATGTATGAGCGTAGTAGTTACTATTATTTTGACAGTGCAGATGTTGTCGGCTCTGGCCATGATCGGCCTGATTCTGGTCCAGCACGGTAAAGGTGCAGACATGGGTGCGGCCTTTGGCAGCGGCGGCTCCGGCAGCCTGTTTGGGGCCAGCGGTAGCGCCAACTTTTTGTCGCGCACCACGGCGGTCCTGGCCACCGTGTTTTTCGTCTGCACCCTGGCTCTGGCCTACTTCGGCAACTTGCGTCCGAGCAGCTCGGGCAGCGTGCTGGAGTCGGCGGCGGCCGTGGCTCCTGCCGCTAGCGCGGTACCGGTGGCACCAGCGGCTCCTGCCTCTGGCGCGGCCCAGATTCCGGCCAAGTAAATCGCATCCCCCTGGGGGAAGCGGGGGGAATTCAGGGTAAACTCTAGGCCTGCTGGATGAGCAAAAGCCGCAAGGCTCCTCATGCAAATTCGGCAAATATAAGCCGCCGTCGTGGTGAAATTGGTAGACACGCTATCTTGAGGTGGTAGTGGCGAAAGCTGTGCGAGTTCGAGTCTCGCCGACGGCACCAAATAGTTCGGCTTGCAGCACGGTTCTGTCCGTGTGAAGTCAGTTAACGGTGATTAGATCCAAAGATGAACCTCGATCAATATCTTCCCGTCCTTCTGTTCATCTTGGTCGGCATAGGCGTCGGCGTAGCCCCCCAGGTGATTGGCTACGTACTCGGCCCGAATCGCCCGGACGCGGCAAAAAACTCCCCTTATGAATGTGGCTTCGAGGCATTTGAAGATGCCCGCATGAAGTTCGACGTGCGCTACTACCTGGTGGCCATTTTGTTTATCTTGTTCGATCTGGAAACGGCCTTCCTGTTCCCCTGGGCGGTCACGCTCAAGGAAACCGGTTTTATGGGTTTCCTGATTGGTCTGGAATTTGTGGCAGTGCTGACCCTCGGTTTTGTCTATATGTGGAAAAAGGGCGCCCTCGATTGGGAGTAATCAGATGATTGAAGGTGTACTCAAAGAAGGCTTTGTCACCACGAGTTACGACTCGGTGATGAATTGGGCCAAGACCGGATCGATCTGGCCCATGACGTTTGGTCTGGCCTGTTGTGCTGTCGAAATGATGCACTCGGCCACGGCCCGTTATGACATCAGCCGCTTTGGTGCTGAGGTGTTTCGTGCCAGTCCGCGCCAGTCCGATCTGATGATCGTGGCCGGCACCCTGACCAACAAGATGGCGCCAGCTTTCCGCAAGGTCTATGACCAGATGTCCGAGCCGCGCTGGGTGATCAGCATGGGCTCTTGCGCCAACGGTGGTGGCTACTACCACTACAGCTATTCGGTGGTGCGCGGTTGCGACCGCATCGTTCCAGTGGACGTGTACGTGCCGGGTTGCCCACCCACGGCAGAAGCCCTGATCTATGGCATCTTGCAGCTCCAGCTGAAAATTCGCCGCACGCAAACCATTGCCCGGGCCTAAAGGAAGCGCATGACAACCTATTCCGTTCGCCCTGAGGCGACCCGTGATGCCGTGCTGGCCGCGCTGGGTGACAAAGTTCAAAAAATTTCGATAGCGCTGGGTGAGGTCACTGTTGAGGTGGCCGCCGCCGACTATCTGGCTGCGGCCCAACTGTTGCATACCTCTGCGGGCTGCCAGTTTGAGCAGCTCATCGACCTGTGCGGTGTGGATTACCTTGACTACAAGAACGGCGACTACAGCGGCAAGCGCTTTTGTGTGGTGACGCACTTCCTGTCGGTGGCACTGAACCAGCGCCTGCGCCTGAAGGTTTTTGCTGCTGATGACGTCATGCCCATCGTGGCCTCGCTGAGCCGCATCTGGGCTTCGGCCAACTGGTTTGAGCGCGAAGCCTTTGACCTGTATGGCATCGTGTTTGAAGGCCATGACGACCTGCGCCGCATTCTCACCGACTACGGTTTTATCGGCCACCCCTTCCGCAAGGACTTCCCCACCGAAGGCCATGTGGAAATGCGCTACGACGCCGAGCAAGCGCGCGTGGTCTACCAGCCAGTCACCATTGAGATGCGTGAAATCACACCGCGTGTGATCCGCGAAGACAAATACGGCGGGATACAGTAACCATGGCCGAGATTAAAAACTACACCCTCAACTTCGGCCCACAGCACCCGGCCGCACACGGCGTGCTGCGCCTGGTGCTGGAGCTGGACGGCGAAGTGATCCAACGCGCCGACCCGCATATCGGCTTGCTGCACCGCGCCACCGAAAAGCTGGCCGAGAGCAAGACCTTCATACAGTCGCTGCCGTACATGGACCGTCTGGACTATGTGTCCATGATGTGCAACGAGCACGCTTACTGCCTGGCGATTGAAAAGCTGCTGGGCATTGAGGTGCCGATTCGTGCGCAGTACATCCGCGTGATGTTCTCCGAGATCACGCGCCTCTTGAACCACCTGATGTGGTTGGGCTCGCATGGCAACGATCTGGGCAGCTCCACCATCCTGATCTACACCTTCCGTGAACGCGAAGACCTGTTTGACATGTACGAGGCCGTCAGCGGCGCGCGCATGCATGCGGCCTATTTCCGCCCGGGTGGCGTGTACCGCGATCTGCCGGAAACCATGCCCAAGTTCAAGGCCAGCAAGGTGCGCAATGCCAAGGGCATTGAAGAGCTGAACCGCAACCGCCAGGGCTCGCTGCTGGACTACATCACCGACTTCACCACGCGCTTCCCCAAGTGCCTGGAGGAGTACCACACCCTGTTTACCGACAACCGCATCTGGAAACAGCGCACGGTGGACATCGGCATCGTGACGCCTGAGCGTGCCCTGAATCTGGGCTTTACTGGCCCCATGCTGCGCGGCTCCGGCATTGCCTGGGACTTGCGCAAAACCCAGCCCTACGAGGTCTACGACCAGCTGGACTTCGACATTCCCGTGGGCAAGACCGGCGACGTCTACGACCGCTACTTGGTGCGCATGGAAGAGATGAAGCAGTCCAACGAACTGATCAAACAGTGCGTGACCTGGCTGCGTGCCAACCCCGGCCCGGTCATCACCGACAACCACAAGGTGGCACCTCCTTCGCGTGAGTCCATGAAGACCAGCATGGAAGAGCTGATCCACCACTTCAAGCTCTTCTCCGAAGGTTTTCGCGTGCCCGAAGGTGAAGCCTATGCGGCCGTCGAACACCCCAAGGGCGAGTTTGGCATTTACATCGTCAGCGATGGTGCCAACAAGCCGTATCGCCTGAAGATCCGTCCGCCCGGTTTTGTGCATCTGTCCGGCCTGAACGAGCTGTCCAAGGGCCACATGATTGCTGACGCCGTGGCCGTCATTGGCACCATTGATATTGTTTTTGGAGAGATTGATCGATGATCTCCGACGCTACCAAAGCGCGCTTCGCCAAAGAAGCCGCCAAGTACCCCGCTGAGCAAGCACAGTCCGCCGTCATGGCCTGCTTGTCCATCGTGCAACAGGAACTGGGCTATGTCAGTTCCGAGAGCGAGAAAGTCATTGCCGACTACCTGGGCATGGCGCCCATGGCCGTGCACGAGGTGACCAGCTTTTACAACATGTACAACCAGAAACCGGTTGGCAAGTACAAGCTCAATGTCTGCACCAATTTGCCCTGCCAGCTGCGCGACGGCCAGAAGGCCTTGCACCACCTGGAACACAAGCTGGGCATCCACATGGGTGAGAGCACATCGGACGGCCTGTTCACCCTGCAGCAAAGCGAATGCCTGGGTGCCTGCGCCGACTCACCAGTGCTGCTGATCAACGACCGCAAGATGTGCAGCTTCATGTCCAATGACAAGCTGGACCAGTTGGTAGACGGCATCCGTGCCGCGGAAGGCAAGGCATGAGTGCACAGGACATCATTGACCAGTTCGCCGCCACCGGCGTGCAAACCTGCTTCCATGACCGCCACATCAATCCGCAAATCTATGCCGGACTGAATGGCTCCAACTGGCGCATCAAAGACTACGAAGCGCGTGGCGGCTACCAAGCCCTGCGCAAGATTCTGGGCAAAGACGGCTCTGAGCCCAACGCTGAAACCGGCGTGGGCGGCATGACGCAAGACCAGGTCATCACCACCGTCAAAGAGTCCGCCTTGCGTGGACGCGGCGGCGCCGGCTTTCCCACCGGCCTGAAGTGGAGCTTCATGCCGCGCAAGTTCCCCGGCCAGAAGTACCTGGTGTGCAACTCCGACGAGGGCGAGCCCGGTACCTGCAAGGACCGCGACATTCTGCAATTCAATCCGCACATCGTGATTGAAGGCATGATCATCGCCGCCTACGCCATGGGCGTCTCCGTGGGCTACAACTACATCCACGGCGAAATCTTTGCCTCTTACGACCGCTTTGAAGAAGCCCTGGAAGAAGCCCGTGCCGCCGGCTACCTGGGGGACAAGATCATGGGCAGTGACTTCAGCTTCCAGTTGCACGCAGCCCACGGCTTTGGTGCGTATATCTGCGGTGAAGAAACTGCCTTGCTGGAGTCGTTGGAAGGTAAAAAAGGCCAGCCGCGCTTCAAGCCACCGTTCCCGGCCAGCTTTGGCATGTACGGCAAGCCCACCACCATCAACAACACGGAAACCTTTGCAGCGGTTCCGTGGATCATCCGCAACGGCTCGCAGGCCTATCTGGAATGCGGCAAGCCCAACAACGGCGGAACCAAGATCTATTCGGTGAGCGGTGACGTAGAGTTGCCCGGCAACTACGAAGTGCCCATGGGCACGCCGTTTGCCAAGCTGCTGGAGCTCGCCGGTGGCGTGCGCAAGGGCCGCACCCTGAAGGCCGTGATCCCTGGCGGATCGTCTTCTCCCGTGCTGCCGGCCTCCGTCATCATGGAATGCACCATGGACTATGACTCCATCTCCAAGGCCGGCTCCATGCTGGGCTCGGGCGCGGTCATCGTCATGGACGACAGCCGTTGCATGGTCAAGGCCCTGCAGCGCCTGAGCTACTTTTACGCCCACGAATCCTGCGGCCAATGCACCCCTTGCCGCGAAGGCACGGGTTGGTTGTCCCGCGTGGTCGACCGCATCGAAGGCGGCACCGGCCGCGCAGCCGATCTGGACCTGCTGGACAACGTGGCCGAAAACATCATGGGCCGTACCATCTGCGCCCTGGGTGACGCAGCGGCCATGCCGGTGCGCGCCATGATCAAGCACTTTCGGCACGAATTTGTGCACCACGTTGAGCACAAGACCTGCATGGTCGCGGCCAACGTCACTAACGTCTGACCGAGTCACAAGCATGATTGAAATCGAACTCGACGGCAAAAAGGTAGAAATCTCTGAAGGCAGCATGGTGATGCATGCGGCCGACAAAGCTGGAACCTATATCCCCCATTTCTGTTACCACAAGAAGCTCAGCATCGCGGCCAACTGCCGCATGTGTCTGGTCGATGTGGAGAAGATGCCCAAGCCCATGCCGGCCTGTGCCACGCCCGTGACCCAGGGCATGATCGTGCGCACCAAGAGCGACAAGGCGATCAAGGCACAGAAGTCGGTGATGGAGTTTTTGCTCATCAACCACCCGCTGGATTGCCCCATCTGCGACCAGGGCGGCGAATGCCAGCTGCAAGACTTGGCCGTCGGTTACGGTGGATCCAGCTCGCGCTACGAAGAAGAAAAGCGAGTGGTCTTCCACAAGGACGTGGGTCCGCTGATCTCCATGGAAGAAATGAGCCGTTGCATCCATTGCACGCGCTGCGTACGTTTTGGCCAGGAAGTAGCCGGCGTGATGGAGCTGGGCATGTCGCACCGCGGCGAACACGCCGAGATCGAAACCTTTATCGGCCAATCAATTGACTCGGAACTCTCCGGCAACATGATTGACATCTGCCCGGTGGGCGCACTCACCAGCAAGCCCTTCCGCTACAGCGCCCGTACCTGGGAGCTCTCCCGCCGCAAGTCGGTCAGCCCGCACGATTCCACCGGTTCCAACCTGATCATCCAGGTCAAGAACAACAAGGTGATGCGCGTGGTGCCGCTGGAAAACGAAGCCGTCAACGAATGCTGGATTGCCGACCGTGACCGTTACTCCTACGAAGCGCTGAACAGCGACGAGCGTCTGACCGCTCCCATGCTCAAGCAAGGCGGCGAGTGGAAGACGGTCGACTGGCAGACTGCGCTCGAATACGTGGCCAATGGCCTCAAGCAAATCAAGAGCAACCACGGTGCCGCCTCCATTGGTGCCCTGGTCAGCCCGCACAGCACGCTCGAAGAGCTGCACCTGACGGCCGCTTTTGTGCGCGCCCTGGGCAGCGAAAACATCGACTACCGCCTGCGCAATGCCGAGTTCAAAACCTCGGACAAGGCGCGTTACCTGGGCACCTCGATTGCCTCCTTGACGCATCTGGAGCGCGTGCTGGTCGTGGGCTCCAACCTGCGCAAAGACCATCCCCTGTTTGCACAGCGCATCCGCCAGGCCACCAAAATGGGTTGCCAGGTCAGCGCACTGAATGCGCAGTCCTACGACTGGGCGCTGCCGGTCAGCCACGCACTGCATGTGCCTGCTGCCAACTGGGTGCAGGCACTGGCCGACATCGCGGCCGCCGTCGCCATTGAAAAGGGTGTGACAGCGCCCGTTGCCGGTAGCGCCAATGCAACGGCCCAGGCCATTGCACGCAGCCTCTTGGGTGGCGAGCGCAAAGCCATTTTGTTGGGCAATGCTGCGGCCCACCATGCCAAGGCGTCCAGCCTGCTGGCTTTGGCGCACTGGATTGCCACCGAGACCGGTGCAACGGTCGGTTACCTGAGCGAAGCGGCCAACACCGTGGGCGCACAAGTCGCAGGTGCCTTGCCCGGTATGGACGGCCTGAACGCCGGACAGATGCTGGCCGGTGGCCTCAAGGCTGCCATTCTGCTCAATACCGAACCGGTTTATGACAGCGCTGCCGGCTTGCAAGCCGGGCTGGCACTGGACAAGGCCGAGATGGTGGTCACGCTCAGCCCGTTCAAGACCAATCTGGCTTTTAGCGATGTGCTGCTACCGATTGCACCGTTCACGGAAACTGCCGGAACCTTCATCAACGCCGAAGGCCGCGTGCAAAGCTTCTTCGCCGTGGTGCGCCCGGCAGGCGAAACGCGTCCGGCCTGGAAGGTCATCCGCGTGCTGGCCAATCTGCTGGGCCTGCCCGGCTTTGATTACGAGTCTTCCCAAGAGGTGCTGGCCGCCATGCACCGTGACAACGGTGGCGTGCCCGAGTTTGTTCCGGCCGCGCGTTTGGGTAATGCGACCACAGAGCCAATCGATGTGAATCCGGCCACTGTGGCCCCGGTGGTGGCTTCGATTTACCAGCTCGACAGCCTGGTGCGCCGTGCCACCTCGTTGCAATTGACGGCTGATGGGCGGGAAGTAAGGAGCCAAACCCTGGCAAGCCAGCCTTCAGCGCAGGAGGCACAGGCATGATTGATACGATTTTCAACACCGGCGCAGGGCTGGTCAGCGACGCCTGGTGGGCGACCCTGGTCTGGCCTATTCTCTGGACGCTGATCAAGATCGTCGTGGTGGTGCTGCCGCTGATGCGCGCCGTGGCGTATCTGACGCTGTGGGAGCGCAAGTTTCTGGGCTGGATGCAGGTGCGCCTCGGACCGAACCGTGTCGGCCCCTGGGGTTTGCTGCAGCCCATTGCCGATGCCATGAAGCTGCTGACCAAGGAAATCCTGGTTCCTACCGCTGCCAACAAGGGTTTGTTTTTTGTCGGACCCGTCCTGACCATCATGCCGGCCATGGCCGCCTGGGCCGTCGTGCCCTTTGGCCCCGATGTGGCGCTGGCCAATGTGAACGCCGGCCTGTTGTTCGTGATGGCGATTGCCTCCATGGAAGTCTATGGCGTGGTGATCTCCGGTTGGGCTTCCAACTCCAAGTACGCCTTCCTGGGCGCCATCCGCGCTTCGGCCCAGATGGTGAGCTATGAAATCGCCATGGGCTTTTGCCTGGTGGTGGTGCTCATGGTCTCGGGCAGCATGAACCTGTCGGACATCGTGCGGGTGCAGGGCAAGGGCAATATGGTCGACATGGGCCTGGGCTTTCTGTCCTGGAACTGGCTGCCGCTGCTGCCGATCTTTGTGATCTATGTAATCTCGGGTCTGGCCGAAACCAACCGCCACCCGTTTGACGTGGTGGAAGGCGAAGCCGAAATTGTGGCCGGCCACATGGTGGAGTACTCCGGCATGTCCTACGCCATGTTCTACCTGGCCGAATACGCCAATATGTGGCTGATCGCCATCCTGGCCTCGGTCATGTTCCTGGGTGGCTGGCTGTCGCCGTTTGCGGCCCTGGACTTCATTCCCGGCTGGATCTGGCTCGGTATCAAGACCTTCTTTGTGGTGAGCTTCTTCATCTGGGTGCGCGCCACATTCCCCCGCTTCCGCTATGACCAGGTGATGCGCCTGGGCTGGAAAGTGTTCATTCCCCTGACGCTGGTTTGGCTGACGGTGGTGGGCATTTGGATGCAAACGCCCTTCAACATCTGGAAGTGAAGGAAGCCAAACATGTCTAACCATTTTGTTGCCCGCACCCCCTCGGTTTTCTCGCTCAAGGACTTTCTCTACAGCTTCTTGCTGGTTGAACTGTTCAAGGGTCTGGCCCTGACCGGACGCTACCTGTTTCGCCGCAAGGTGACGGTGCAGTTCCCGGAAGAGAAAACCCCGCTGTCGCCCCGTTTTCGTGGCCTGCACGCCCTGCGCCGCTATGAAAACGGTGAAGAGCGCTGCATTGCCTGCAAGCTGTGTGAAGCCGTCTGCCCGGCCATGGCCATCACCATCGAATCCGAAGTAGGTGACGACGGTTCACGCCGTAC
>JAYVNF010000403.1:0-3399 GCA_043758575.1 Rhodoferax sp. | reverse complement strand
CCACAAAAAGTGCCAGGCTCACCCCATAGGCCAGAAAGCCCACCGCCATGGCCGCCGCCACATTGAGCGCGCCCGGCACCTTGTCGCCCACGGCAAGGGCCAGCGCCAGGTTGACGCTGCCGGCCACCAGGCCTTTGACCGAGGCAATCCAGGTGGCATCATTGAGCGACACCTTGCGCGTCAGGTTGTTGTCCACGCCCCAGGCCAGGCAGGCGCCCAGCACCGCCAGTGCCGGCCACATGCCGGCAAAGCGCACTGCGCCCGGCCAACTCAGCACCACCGCTCCGGTGGCGATCAGCCCCATGCCCAGCGCAATGCGGCGGTCAAAATTCTCGCGAAAGGCCAGCCAGGCCAGCACCGCGGTGAACACACCCTCGGCATTGAGCAGCAGCGATGCGCCCGATGCCGGCATGCCCGAGAGCCCCGCCATCAGCAGCACCGGCCCAATCACGCCACCGGCCAGCGTGGCGCCGCCCAGCCAGAGTGCCTCGCCTGCGGCCAGTTGCACCGGCGCGGCCCGCACCGCCAGGCGGTACAGCCACAGGCCCAGACCCGAGCCCAGGTAAAACAAGCCGGCCAGCATCCAGGGCCCGACACTGCCCAGCAGCAGCTTGGCCAGCGGTGTGCCGGCACCAAACAGCAGCGCCGCGCCTATGGCTGCGGCCACGCCGTTGCGCATCCATTTTTCCTGGCCCATGGTTGAGATTCCTTTTGCTAGCCTGCTATTGTCCGCGCATGCCCCAGTTGCATGTCTACCCCAAGGAAATTCAATGGTTGCCCTCTCCGATCTGCTCACCTTCATGGCCGTGGTCCTCGGCCTGTTCCTGGTTCCCGGGCCGGCCGTGCTGCTGGTGATGACACGCACCGCTCAGAGTGGCAGACGCGCCGGTATTGCAACCGGTCTGGGCGTTGCCACCGGGGACCTGGTCCACACGCTGGCGGCGACCGTCGGGCTCTGAAGCGCGTGCACTGGCTCGTCAAGTGGCAAGGCAAGCTGGTCGGCGCGATCTTCATTGGACTCGGGCTCAAGGTCGCGCTGCAGGAGCAGTGAGCAGATTTTCGAGGCGCCTGAAGTCCGCCGTGCCTAGTTGCCCAGCCCGAGCTGCTTCATGAAGTCCTGGTTGTCCCAGAACAGCCACTCGTGGTCCATGGTCTTGCCCTGCCAATGGCCGATGGTCGCCATGCCGATGGCAAAGCGCTTGCCGGTGGGGGCAATGGTCTTGCCGTCGCCAATCGGCATGGGCTTGGTGAAGGTGCCGGTCATCACGCCGGTGACCGAGGTCCAGGAGCCAGAACCAAAGCGGATCGGGTGTTCCTTGATGGTGATGTCCGGTGCAAACACAAACATCGCCTTCAGGTCATCGGTGTGGTGGTCCAGGCCCTTGGTCTCATGGCCATCGGGCCAGGTCACCACGATGTCGGGGGAATGGCTTTCCTTCAGTCGCTCCCATTTCCGGTTGCTAAACACATCGAAATCCAGGTTATCAAAAACCTTGAGATTGCGCTCCACCTTGGGCGTCTGCTTCTCATGCTTGGGGGCCGGCGTAGTGGGGTTTTCGGCGGGCGTCTGTGCAGAGGCCCAACCGAAAGTGGCGAGGGCGGCACTGGCAACGAGTGTATGGATGAGGGCGCGGTTCATGCTGATTCCTTGGGAGGTAAGTGAAGAATGTGATGGGTGAAAGCGTGCGTACTAGGCGCCAACCCAGGCTGGGGCGATGCCGGTTCCACGGCCTGCGCCGTAGCCGAAATAAATGTTCAGGCCGGCCAGCGGCTCCAGGTAGCGTGCGTTCTTCAGGCCACCCGCATCTGTTGTGGCAAAGCCCAGGCTTTCGGCCAACGCCTTGACAGCTTGCTTGGCGGGCTCAAAGTCGCCGGCATAGAACACAGTGGCCTTGCTGCCATCAGCCAGCGTGGCGCCGTTTGCCAGCACCTGCGCAAACAGGGTGTTGAAGGCCTTGACCAGGTAGGCACCTGGAATGGCCTTGGCAATCTCTTCGGCGGCCGAGGTGCTGTGGCCCAGGGTCAGGCCCATGTAATCGGCCGTCAGCGGGTTGCTGATGTCCACAACGACTTTGCCTTGAAGGCTGCCAACGGATTGCAGTGCAGCCACGGCATCACCGTAGCCGGTCGCCAGCACCACCACATCCTGCCCGTCGACGGCTGAGGCCGAAGCCACCGCCCGCACGCCGGGATATTGGGCGGCCAGAGCGACGACCTTGGCGGCGTCGCGGGCGGTCACGCTCACACTGTGGCCTGCGGCGCTGAGTTGTTTGACAAAGGCCGAGCCCATGTTGCCGGCACCGATAACGAGAACTTTCATACGATTTCCTTTCGAGGGTTGAGGGACTGATTTCTGTGCCCTCAGACGCTGGTGTGAAGGCATGGGTGAACTGTATTTGTTTCATTTAAGAAGATAAATATGGTCAAATAACATTAACTATTTTGAATTGCAAAACAAATGGACAAATTCCTGGAAATGAAAGCCTTTGCCGCGGTGGTGGACGCCGGCAGCTTTGTGCAGGCCGCCGACGCGCTGCAGATGTCCAAGCCCACGGTTTCGCGCTACCTGGCGGATTTGGAGCAGCGCCTGGGCGTGCGCCTGCTGCACCGAACCACACGCAAGCTCTCGCTCACCGAAGAAGGGCGCGCGTTTTATGGGCGCTGCAAAACCGTGCTGGCCGACGTGGATGTGGCGGAGGCCGAAGTCACGGCCAAGTCCATCGTCGTGAACGGCCTCATCAAGATCAATGTTCCCGTGTCCTTTGGCGTGCTGCATCTGGCGCCGCTGTGGCCGGACTTCATGGCCAAGTACCCGCAAGTGCTGCTGGACATCACCCTGGCCGACCGGGTGGTGGACCTGGTGGAAGAAGGCTTTGACATGGCGGTGCGCATTGCGCGTCTGCCCAGTTCATCCCTGGTGAGCAAGCAGCTCAGCTCCACCCGCATGCTGCTGTGCGCCTCACCGGGCTACCTGCGCAAGCACGGACGGCCCAAGCACCCGTCCGAGCTGGTCGATCACACGGTGCTGGCCTACAGCCTGCTGGCCACCGGCGACCAATGGGAGTTTGAGGGCCCCGAAGGTCGGGTCACGGTGAGTGTGAATCCGTCCATGCGCACCAACAGCGGCGACACCTGCCGGGCCGCGGCACTGCAAAACAAGGGCGTGGTGCTGCAGCCTTCGTTCCTAGTGGGAGATGACTTGCGCAGCGGCGCGCTGGTTGAGTTGATGCCCCAGTACCGCGCCCTGGAGTTCGGCGTGTATGCCATCTACCCCACGCGCCAATATGTGGCACCCAAGGTGCGGGCACTGGTGGACTTCCTGGCCAAGGCCCTGCGTGACGTGCGCTGGTACGACGCGCCGGGATAGTGGGCTAGCCCCAATACTCGTCACTTAAGTAT
>JAYVNF010000402.1:0-10536 GCA_043758575.1 Rhodoferax sp. | reverse complement strand
GCAGGACTTACTTGCTGTAGGTCAGCACAAAGAAGCGATCGGCAAAAAAAGTGTTGGCGTAGTAGGGTGACACGCTGGTGGTGATCTTCTTGCTGTAGTCGGCACTGCCCTCGGCGGTGACGGCGTAGAGCTTTTTGGTCCTGGGGTGCATGGCCATGGTGCGCACGCCGGCCTGGGTGCCCAGGGCCTCCGAAGGCTTGTAGGTGTCGGCATCCACCTGCTCGAACACATTCATCACGGCGTTCACACCATTCGCCAGGAAGACCCGTTTGAGGTCGGCGTCGTACACCACATCGTCGTTGCCACCACCCACTTCGGCGGTGTATAGGATGGCACCGGTCTCGGCGTTCATCACGGCAAACGAAGGCTTGACAGTGGCGCTGCCTCGGCAGCCCAGGAAGATGCGGCCATGCGCAGCATCCAGTGCCAGGCCATTGGTTTGGGCGCAACCCGGTGTGGACCATTTGGCACTCACCGTCAGGTCCTGGATGTTGAGGCGGTAGACCGCATTCTCGTCACGCGAAGCCATGAAGAAGTTGCCCCGTCCGTCGGCCTCGGCATGCTCGGGCTTCTTGGTGCTGACCTTGATGGAGCCGACCTTCTGCAAGCCGGGCAGCTGCAGCACCACCAGCTCGGTGCCGTCGGCACCGGCGGCCATGTTGGCCACCAGGCGCTTGCTGGCCGGGTCGTAGTGCGCCGAATCCAGTTCATCGCCCAGCTTGATATCCGCCTGCGCCTCCAGGGTGGACAGCTTGAAGGGGGTCAGGGTTCCGTTTTCGTTGTAGGACAGGCCCAGGTCAAACTCGGGAATCAGTGCCGCGCCGTTGGAACTGTTGGCCGCCGTGTTGGCAATGGTCTTGATCACCTTACCACTGGCAATATCAAACACCTGCAGGCCATTGCCGCGCCGACCTATGAACAGGCGGTTGGCCGTGGCGTCCAGCGACACATAGTCCCAGGCGGAGTTCTTGCCCGGGATGGCGGTGGCGTTTTCCAGTTTCCAGCCGTCAAAGGCCTGGGCCGGTGCACACAGGGCGCCAAGCGCCAGGGTCAGGGCTGCGGCCAGACGGGATTGCATTGCTTGCATGTTGTCTCCTTCAGTAGTTTGGATTGCGAACAGATTCAAGCGCTTATCAAAGCATGGCCGGCGCAGGCCGTACAGTCGGGTTTTCCACATTCGCAGTAAGCTGGGTCCCATGCACCTTTGGTTTCGGTTGTTCCTGCTCTGCCTGGCGGGGTATCTGAAGGCCTCGGCCCACGCCGGCGTTCCCTTTGAAGACAGCATGGCCCAGCGCACCCTGGCCTGCACCGCCTGCCACGGTGCACAGGGCCGGGCCGGGCCCGATGGTTACTACCCACGCCTGGCCGGCAAGCCTGCCGCCTACCTCTTTAACCAGCTGCAGAACTTTCGTGCCGGCCGGCGCCACTACGCGCTGATGACCGGGCTGCTGGACAACATGGATGAGACCTACCTGCAGGACATCGCCGACTACTTTGCCGCCCTCGCCCTGCCCTACCCGGCGCCGGCCAAGGCCGCCCAGGGCGGGCGCGAAATGGAGCGCGGGCGCCGGCTGGTGCAAAACGGCAACCCGGCCCAGGGCCTGCCCGCCTGCACCCAGTGCCATGGCCTGCAACTCACCGGGGTGCTGCCAGCCACGCCCGGCCTGCTGGGTCTGCCCGCCGACTACCTCAACGCCCAACTCGGCGGCTGGCAAACCGGTCAGCGCCATGCGGGCGCGCCGGACTGCATGGAGCACATCGCCAAGCAGCTCAGCCCCAGCGACACCAGCGCCGTTGCACGCTGGCTGGCGGCCCAGCCACTGCCTGGCGACAGCCGTGCGGCAGAGCGCAAACCGGCGCTGGCGGCGCGCGCGCGGGAGCTGCGCTGCGGCAGTGATGCGGGTAGGGCGACGCAGACCAGCGCTTCCGCTCCCATAGAGCCCGCTGGCGCCGCAATCGCTGCGGTCGCTGCATTACCCCCAGCGTCCGATGCAGTGAGCCGTGGCGCCTACCTGGCGCGCATTGGCAACTGTGCGCAGTGCCACACTGCGCGTGGCGGCATGGCCTATGCCGGTGGGCTTGCCATTGCCACACCTTTTGGCAGCGTGTTCTCCAGCAACATCACGCCGGAGCGCAGCCAGGGCATCGGCAACTGGAGCGCGCAGGACTTCTGGCAGGCGCTGCACGAAGGTCGCTCCCAAGACGGCCACCTGCTGTACCCGGCCTTTCCCTACACCAGCTACACCCGCCTCAGCCGCGCCGACAGCGACGCCCTGTTTGCCTTTTTGCAGACTGTGCCGCCATCGGCGCAGGCCAACCAGGCCCACGCGCTGCGCTGGCCTTACAGCACCCAGCTGGCCCTGCAGGCCTGGCGCGCCCTGTACTTCAGGCCGACGGACGCGGTGGCGGCCACTGCGCAAACACCGCCCAGCGGCAATGGCAGCACCCCCATGCAGGCCGGCGCACAGGCCACCGCACACAGTGCCGACTGGCAGCGCGGCCAGTACCTGGTGCAAGGCCTGGGCCACTGCCTGGAATGCCACGCTGGGCGCAACGCCTTCGGTGCGCGCTTGCCAGACGAGGGGCCAGGCGGCAGCGTGCTGGCCGGCAGCCAGTGGTTGGCACCCGCGTTGAACGATGCCGCCGGCGCCTCGGTGGCGTCCTGGAGCGAGGCCGATATCGCCACCTTTTTGCAGACCGGGCGCAACACCCTGGCCCAGGCCAGCGGCCCCATGGCCGAAGTGGTGCTGCATGGCACGCAGTACCTCAGCGACAGCGACGCCCATGCCATGGCGGTCTACCTCAAGGCGCTGCCGCAGCGGGGTCCGCAGCCCCAGACCGACCCGGCGCCAACCGGTGGTGCCAGTGGTGGCGCCCGTTCGACCCAAGGCAGCAAGCTGTACGCTGACCACTGCGCCGATTGCCATGGTGCCCAAGGCCAGGGCCGCGCCGGCGCCTACCCGGCGCTGGCCGGCAACCGCGCGGTCATGCAGGAGCCGCCCAACAACCTGATCCACACGGTGCTGGAGGGCGGCTTTGCGCCGGCCACCGCCGGCAACCCGCGCCCCTATGGCATGCCGCCCTTTGTGCTGCGCCTGAGCGACGCGGAGCTGGCCGCAGTTCTGAGCTATGTCCGCAGCGCCTGGGGCAACCGGGGCGCGGCCATCAGCGAGTTTGATATAAACAAGTTTCGCCGCGCGCAAGCCCCTTAGCATCCTGGCCTGCACCCAGTCCACTTGCCCTCCCGCCAGCACCTAAGATCCTGACCATGCCCCTGCTGCCTGCCACCCCTGCCCCCGCCGCCACGCGGCCACCAGGTGCTTGGCATGGCTAGTCTGCACAGACCACGCGGCATCCACGTACAGCCTCGGGTGCAGGTGCGCCCGAGCCCGCCGCAGGACCCGACGCAGGACCTGATCATCGACGGCTACCGGCCGGCGCAAATGATTGCCGACCTGCGCAAATACCAGGCCGAACTGGAAATCCAGAACAAGGCCCTGCGCTACAGCCAGCAAGAGGCCGAGGGCGCCTCCGAGCGCTTTGCCACGCTGTTCTCCAGCGTGCCCCTGGCCCTGATGGTGGTGGACGAAGAAGGCCTGGTGCTGGCTAGCAATGCCATGGCGCTGCGCCTGTTTCAGCCGCTGGAGAGCGACCCGGCGCTGAATTTTTTGCTGCCCTTTGTCGGCCCCGACCATGCCGACGAAGTCGCCGTGTCCTTTCTGAGCGCCAAGAGCAGCGGCGCCAGCGAGGTCAGCGAGGTGGTGTTCCAAAGCGGTGCCCAGGGCACGTTTACCGGTGACCTGCACATCGCCCGCATTGAGAACCCGCAGGACGATCTGGCCCACTTTATCTGCGCCATCATCGACCAGGGCCCGCTGCTGGCCCAGCGCCTGGCGTTGCAGGAGAGTGCCGCCGTGCTGGTGCAAAGCAACGAGGACCTGCTGCTCAGCGAGACGCGCATGGCCGCCATCATCAACTCCTCGCTGGACGCGATTCTGTGCGTGGACGAGCGCTACTGCATCAGCGTCTTCAACCCGGCAGCCACCCAGCTGTTTGGCTGCTCGGTGAAGTCGGCCTACGGCAGCCCGCTGTCGCGCTTTTTGCCCGACGTGGAGAAGCTGCTCAAAGAAGGCTCGGTGCCGGACCAGGCCGTGCTGGGCGAGTACCGCGCCAGCACCTTGCAGGGCGAAGAGATTTATGTGGAGATCAGCGTCTCGCTGGAGCGCGCCCTGGGCACGCCGCAGCAGGCCGGTGCGGCCATCACCACCCTGTTTGCACGCGACCTCACTGCGGCCAAGCGCGCCGAGGCGCAGCGCCTGGCGCTGGAGACGCAGCTGCGCGAGTCGCAAAAAATGCAGGCCGTGGGCACCATGGCCGGTGGCATTGCGCACGACTTCAACAACATCCTGAGCGCCATCCTGGGCAATGTGGAGCTGGCCAAGCAGGACACGGCGCCCCAGTCCGCCGCCCTGGTCAGCCTGGGCGAAATCGAAAAGGCCGGCCGGCGCGCGCGCGACCTGGTGCGCCAGATCCTGACCTTCAGCCGCAACGAGCCGGCGCGGCGCACGCCCATGCGCCTGTCCGAGGTGCTGCAGGAGACTGTGCGCCTGGTCAAGGTGACAGTGCCTCCCGGTGTGGAGATCAAGGTGCTGGAGGCCGCGGACTGCGCCATCGTGATGGCCGATGCCACCCAGGTCGAGCAGGCCCTGCTGAACCTGTGCACCAACGCCATTCTGGCTATAGGCCAGGCCAAGGGCAGCGTGACGATCGAGCTGGGCAACACCTTGCTGGACTTCCCGCAGTGCAGCCGCGTGGGCGTGACGCCTGGCCACTATGTGGACCTGTCGGTGCAGGACAGCGGCAGCGGCATGAGCCAGACGACTTTGCAGCGCATCTTTGAGCCCTTCTTCACCACGCGCCAGGTCGGCCAGGGCACGGGCCTGGGGCTGTCGGTGGTGCACGGCATCATGAAGACGCACCAGGGCGGCATTGATGTGCACAGCACGCCCGGCCAGGGCAGCATTTTCCATCTGTATTTTCCGGCCTGCGAAGAGGCCCTGGCAGCGCCGGAAGAGCCGCCCCCGCCCGCCCCGGTGGTGCTGGGGCGCGGCCGCCATGTGATGTACGTGGATGACGACCAGGCCCTGGTGTTCCTGGTGGAGCGGGTGCTGCGCCGCAAGGGCTTCACGGTCACCAGCTTCACCGACCCGTTGCAGGCGCAAGCGGCACTGACGGAGCGTGCGCATGACTTTGACTTGCTGGTAACCGACTACAACATGCCGGGCTTTAGTGGTGTGGACCTGCTACGCGCGGCCAAGGCCCTGCGGGCGGACCTGCCGGTGGCGCTGGCCTCCGGCTATGTCACACCGGAGATCGAAAAGAGCGCGTTTGAGGCCGGCGCCAGCGCCCTGGTCTACAAACCCAACGATGTCAATGAACTCTGTGAAACCGTGCAACGCTTGATTCTGGGTGACCATGAAAACTGAAGTGACGCTGGACGTGGTGCTGGACGTCGTCTATGTCGACGCTGCCCTCCTGGTACTCAACAAACCCTCGGGCCTGCTGGCCGTGCCGGGCAAGACCAGCGACCACTGCCTGAGCCTGTTGGCGCAGCAGCAATACCCGGACGCTCTGATCGTGCACCGGCTGGACATGGCCACCTCCGGCCTGATGCTGATGGCGCGCGGCATGGAGGCGCAGCGCCTGCTCAATGCCAGCTTTGCCGAGCGCCGCGTGCACAAGCGCTACGTGGCCATTGCCAGCGGTGACTGCCGCGCCAGCGAGAGCCACGCCGAAGACGAGTGGCAAAGCATAGAGCTGCCCATCGTGGTGGACTGGCCGAACCGCCCGCTGCGCAAGATCGACCCCTACGAAGGCAAGCCCAGCACCACGCTGTGGCATTGCCTGGACTATTACCCCGCGTTGGATGCCACCCGGCTGGAGCTGCAGCCCGTCACCGGGCGCAGCCACCAGTTGCGCGTGCACCTGCATGCCATAGGCCACCCGATTCTGGGTGATGCGCTGTATGCGCCGCCCGCCATTGCCGCCGCCAGCCCGCGCTTGCTGCTGCACGCAGCCGAGCTGGGCTTTGCCCATCCAGAGTCCGGCGCGTGGCTAAGTTTCCGGTGCCAGGATGGGTTTGGCGTGCAGGCCTAAAATGGCCGTGTGACCACCCTACTCAACGCCGACCTCCACTGCCACTCCGTCGTCTCCGACGGCACCCTGACACCCGAAGCCCTTGCCGCACGCGCCAAGGCCCATGGCGTGGAGCTCTGGGCGCTCACCGACCACGACGAAATCGGCGGCCAAGCGCGCGCCCTGGCCGCAGCCAAGGCAGAGGGCATGCGCTACCTGACCGGCGTGGAAATTTCCGTCACATTCATCGGCCACACCGTGCACATCGTCGGCCTGGGCTTTGATACCGACAACGCCGCCCTGCTGCAGGGCCTGCGCGAGACGCGCGGCGGGCGCACCCAGCGCGCACACGAAATGGCCGAGGGCCTGGCCAAGGCCGGCATCGCCGGCGCGTTCGAGGGGGCGCTGCCCTATGTGGGCAACCCCGAGCTGATTTCGCGCACCCACTTTGCCCGCTTCCTGGTGGAGAGTGGCGTCTGCAAAGACACCAGCGAGGTGTTTCGCAAATACCTCACCGAAGGCAAGCCCGGCTTCGTGCCGCACCGCTGGGCCACGCTCAAGGACGCGGTCACCTGGATCACCCAGGCCGGTGGCCTGGCGGTGATTGCACACCCGGCGCGCTATAAGTTCACACCCAATGAAGAGTTTGCGCTGTTCACCGAATTCAAGGGCCATGGCGGGCGCGGCGTGGAAGTGGTCACCGGCAGCCACAGCGCGGCCGAATACATCACCTACGCCCACACCGCCAAGGAGTTCGATCTGGCGGCCTCGCGCGGCAGTGATTTCCATAGCCCCGATGAAAGCCACACCGAACTCGGCACCCTGCCCTTGCTGAGCAGCAGCCTGACCCCGGTCTGGGAGCTGCTGGGCAGCCGCATCCAATAGAACAACAACAACAACAATAACCACAAGCCCATGGCACAGTACTTCGAAATCCACCCCGAGAACCCGCAACCCCGCCTGCTTAAACAAGCCGTAGCCCTGCTGGAAAAAGGCGGCATCTTGGCCGTCCCCACCGACTCCAGCTACGCCCTGGTCTGCCACTTGGACGACAAGAATGCGGTGGACCAGCTGCGTCGCATCCGCGGGGTGGACGACAAGCACCATCTCACCCTGCTGTGCCGCGACCTGAGTGAACTGGCCAGCTACGCGCGGGTCGACAACAAGCAGTTTCGTTTGCTCAAGAACGCCACGCCCGGCCCCTTCACCTTCATCCTGGAGGCCAGCAAGGAAGTGCCACGGCGCGTCAGCCATCCATCGCGCAAGACCATAGGCCTGCGCGTGCCGGACCACAAGACGCTGCAAGAGCTCCTGACCCTGCACGGCTCGGCCCTCCTGGCCACCACACTGATTCCGCCGGGCGACACGCAGCCGCTCAACGACGCCGAAGACATCCGCGAACGCTTTGAAAAAGTGATTGCCGGCGTGCTGGATGCCGGTGCCTGCCCGCAGGAGCCGACCACGGTGGTGGACCTGACCGGTGAGGCACCAGAAATCATCCGCCAAGGGCGCGGCGACGCCGCCTTGCTGGGGCTCTAGCCTTTAGCCAAAGGGGCAGGCCGTGCGAGCCGTACTTTGTGCCTGTGCCATTGCATCCGCCCTGGGCACGCCCGCACAGGCGCTGCAAGTCTATGAAAACCTGGGACCGAAGCCGCGCATTGCCAATGTCGCCATGGACTGCGGTGGCGTCAACACCTATGTGGCCGACATTCCCGACATCGCCATGGCCGAGCGTGGCCGGCTGCTGTTGCGGCAGGACTTTTTTTCACTGCCTGCGCCCATTCAATGGTTTGTCTACACCCATGAGTGTGCGCACCAGACGGTAGGCGGCAACGAGGGCGCCGCCGACTGCCTGGCCGTCAAACGCGGACGCAAGCAGGGGCTGTTCACCCCTGAAGTGGTGCAGCAGATCTGCGACTATGTCTCCCCCTTGCCACAGGACCGAACCCATCTGAGCGGCCCCCAGCGCTGTGAGCACATACAGAGCTGCTTTGACACGCCCTAGTGCGATACCCGGCGGCTCTCTGAGACAATGCCGGGATGGACATTGCACAACTGATTCAAACCGTTGCCATCTACGCCCTGCCCGTGCTGTTTGCCATCACGGTGCACGAGGCGGCTCACGGCTATGCGGCACGCTACTTTGGCGACAACACGGCCTGGAAGCTGGGCCGCGTGACCCTCAACCCGCTGGCGCACATAGACCCCATGGGCACCATCCTGATGCCCTTGCTGCTGTACTTTGCCACCTCGGGTGCCTTTTTGTTTGGCTATGCCAAGCCGGTGCCGGTGCGCTTTGGCAACCTGCGCAACCCCAAGCGCGACATGGTCTGGGTGGCGCTGGCCGGCCCGGCCGCCAACCTGGTGCAGGCGCTGCTGTGGGGGGCTTTGCTGTACGTGCTGCACGGCGTCGGCGTTACCGAAGTGTTTTTCATGAAGATGTGCCAGGGCGGCGTGCTGGTGAACATCGTGATGTTTGCCTTCAACCTGTTTCCGCTGCCACCCCTGGACGGTGGCCGCATTGTGGTCGGCCTGCTGCCCTACAAGCAGGCCATGGCCTTCTCGCGCGTGGAGCCCTATGGCTTCTTCATCGTCATGGCCCTGGTCGTCAGCGGCATCGTCAGCAGCCTGTGGATGCAGCCGGTGATGGCCCTGACCTTTGGTCTGGTCGACCTGCTGCTGTCGCCGCTGGCGGCGCTGGTGCGCTAGCACCAAGGCCAACGCCCGTTGCGTCTCCTATGGCCGCCGCTTCTTAGTTCTATTTCGCCCTGGATTGCATGAGCCCCTCTTCTTCCTCTTCCGCCCTCGCATCGGCTGCCGCCCCGGTGCGCTTCCTCACCGGCATCACCACCAGCGGCACGCCGCATCTGGGCAACTATGTGGGCTCGATCCGCCCCTCGGTGCGCGCCAGCCTGACCCCCGGTGTAGAGAGCTTTTACTTTCTGGCCGATTACCACGCGCTGATCAAGATCGACGATCCGGCGCGCATCCAGCGCTCCACGCTGGAGATTGCCGCGAGCTGGCTGGCCGCCGGCCTGGACCCCGAGCGCGTGGTGTTCTACCGCCAGTCCGATGTGCCGGAGATCCCCGAGCTGACCTGGTTTCTGACCTGTGTCACCGGCAAGGGGGTGTTGAACCGGGCCCATGCCTACAAGGCCTCGGTGGACAAGAACACCGCCGCCGGGCAGGACCCGGACAGCGATGTGACGGCCGGCCTTTTCATGTACCCGGTGCTGATGGGCGCCGACATCCTGCTGTTCAACGCCCACCATGTGCCGGTGGGGCGCGACCAGATCCAGCACATCGAGATGGCACGCGACATGGCCCACAGTTTCAACCACCGCTATGGCGCGCACTTTGTGCCGCCGCAGGCGGCGATTGAAGAGTCGGTCGCCACCCTGCCCGGGCTGGATGGGCGCAAGATGAGCAAGAGCTACGACAACACGATCCCCCTGTTTGCCAGCCGCGAGCAGCTGAAAAAACTCATCGCCAGCATCGTCACCGATTCACGCGCCCCGGGTGAGCCCAAGGACACCGAGGGCTCGGCCCTGTTCCAGATTTACCAGGCCTTTGCCAGCGCCGAAGAAACCGAGGCTCTGCGCGCCGCCTATGCCAAGGGCATTGCCTGGGGTGAGGCCAAGCAGCTGCTGCTGGAGCGCATAGACCATGAGGTGGCGCCGATGCGGGCGCGTTACCAGCACCTGATGGAGCACCCCGAGGAGGTGGAAGCGCTGCTGCTGGCCGGTGCCAAGAAGGCCCGCGCGATTGCCACGCCCTTCATGGCCGCGCTGCGCCAGGCGGTGGGTTTGCGCAGTCTGTCCTCGGGTGCTGCGCAGGCCAAGGCCCGGGTGGCCAAATCTGCCAGCGCTTCTTTCAAGCAGTACCGGGAGAAGGACGGCAAGTTTTACTTCAAGCTGGCGGACAGCAAGGGTGTGGTGTTGCTGCAGAGTCTGGGCTTGGAGTCGCCGCAGTTGGCGGGCAAGAGCATTGGCTTGTTGGTGAAGGACGGTGTGGCTGCGCTGTCTGTGTTGGCAGACCAGCTGGAGCCGGTTGCCGATATGGCGGTGGTGGTTGCGGCTTTGGATGCCTTGAAGAGCCAGGCTTAAAAGTCACTTTTGTCGTGGCAGGGTGTGGGGCTTCCGTTTTGCCTGCGTGTGGGTGCGCCTGTCCTTCTTTTAGGCCTACGTGTTGGTGCGCCTGTCCTTCTGTCAGGCCTGCTCACTGGAGCGTTGCTTCTTTTGCCGAGAAATACCGCACACCGAATACCAAATAGCAACCAGCGCGCGAGGGCGTTGACGCATGGGGAGTTGGGGAGTTGGAGAGTTGGGTATTGAACCGTTGGTTCACCCAGGGTCGCGCGGGAAGGCGATATGCCGGGCGACGATCTGCGGTAGCCGCCAT
>JAYVNF010000401.1:0-3412 GCA_043758575.1 Rhodoferax sp. | reverse complement strand
GAGCACGAAGTGCGTCAGCAGCGGCACCGGCCGGCCGGTGGCGCCTTTGGCCGTGCCCGACTTCCAGGCTGTACCAGCGATGTCCAGGTGCGCCCAGCGCAGCTTGGACGTGTAGCGCTTCAGGAACATCGCCGCCGTGATGGCGCCCCCCGCACGGCCGCCGACGTTGCCCATGTCGGCGAAGTGACTCTTCAGCGCCTCGTCGTACTCCTCGTCCAGCGGCAGGCGCCATGCCGGGTCCTGCGCCTGTTCGCCGGCGGCCAGCAGCTCGGCGGCCAGCGCGTCGTCGGGACTGAAAAGGCCCGAGCGGTGGTGGCCCAGCGCGATGACGCAAGCACCGGTCAGGGTCGCGATGTCGACGACCACGGCAGGCTTGAAGCGCTCGGCATAGGTCAGCGCATCGCACAGCACCAGGCGGCCTTCGGCATCGGTGTTGAGGATTTCAATGGTCTGGCCGCTCATGCTGGTGACCACATCGCCGGGTTTGACGGCGCGTCCATTGAGCAGGTTTTCGCAGGAAGGAATCAGGCCTATGACGTTGATGGCGGGTTTGAGTTCGGCCAGGGCGCGGAAGGTGCCCAGCACGCTGGCCGCACCGCACATGTCGAACTTCATTTCGTCCATTTCGGCGGCCGGCTTGATGGAGATGCCGCCACTGTCAAAGGTAATGCCCTTGCCCACCAGCACCGTAGGCGCCACCGATTTGGCCGCACCGCTGTACTTCAGCACGATGAAACGCAAGGGTTCTTCCGAGCCCTGGGCCACGGCCATGAAGGCACCCATGCCGAGCTTGGCCACTTCCTTGGGGCCTAGCACCTCGCAGCTGATCTTGGCGTGCTTGGCCAGGGCCTGGGCCGCTTTGCCCAAGAGCGTGGGCGTGGCGTGGTTGGCCGGCCGGTTGGCCCATTCCTTGGCCAGCTCCACCCCAGCGACCACCGCCACGGCGCGCGTGAAGGTGGGTTGCAGTTCCGCAGCATTGCTGGCAGCCAGCAGCACCGTTTGCACGGTACGCGCTTCCGGTTTGGACTTGGTGGTGGTGTAGCTGTAGGTGGCGTCAGCCACGGCCGCCACAGTGGCGCGTACCGCGGCATCCGAGGCTGCGCTGGCAAAGGCCACCACCAGCTTTTTCAGCTTGTCCGACTTGGCACTGGCCAGGGCGGCGGCAACGCCGCTGCGCACCTGCTTGGCGCTGCCGTCGCCAATACCGGCAATCACCACACGAGGAGCCTGCGCAAATTGGGGTTGGTACAGCGCCAGAATTTTGCCGGCCTTGGCCTGGGCGTCACCCTCCTTGAGGGCGCGTGCCAGCAGGGCCGAAAACCCGTCCTTGGCCGGCTTGTAGGCATCGGACACCAGCACCAGCAGGGCATCGCATTTTTCATTGGCCGCTTCGACCAGGCTCAGGGGCTTCAATTCAAAGTTCATAATTCGCCTTGTTACTTGAACCCAATGTTATTCCATTCCTCCTTACGCAAAGAGCTTGCCCGCAGTTTCGGCGCCACCCTGGTGGTGCTGGCCACCGTGGTGATGACCATGACGCTGATCCGCACCGTGGGCGAAGCCTCACGCGGCACCTTCAACCCGACCGACGTGATGATCGTCATGGGCTATACCGTGCTCTCCGACATGCCCACGATTCTCTCCATGAGCCTGTTCATCGCCATCCTGAGCGTGCTCACCCGCATGTACAAGGACAGCGAGATGGTGATCTGGTTTGGCAGTGGACGCGGCCTGACCTCGCTCCTGAACCCGCTGTTCCGTTTTGCCTGGCCGATTCTGGTGGTGATCGCAGCGCTGGCGTTCCTGGTGCTGCCCTGGGCCTTTGGCAAGATCGAGGACCTGCGCGACCGTTACGAAAAACGCGGCGATATTGCCCGCATCGAACCCGGGCAATTCCAGGAGTCGGCCAGCGGCGACCGCGTGTTTTTCATCGAGAAGAACACCGACAACAAGCAAGTCGGCAACAACGTCTTCATTGCCACCTACGAGCAGGGCAAGGAAACCGTCACCTCGGCACGCAGCGGCCACATCGAAATCATGGGCCAGGACAAGATGCTGGTGCTGCAAAACGGCCAGCGCCTGGAAAAAACCAGCGGCAAATCCGAGCTGACGGTGAGTATGTTCGAGCGCTATGGTGCCCGCGTGGGTGGCGACGATGTGTCTGCGCGCAGCTACGTTCCATCGAGCTCACTGGCCACGCAGGAGTTGCTGCAAGCACCCACACCGAAGAAGCTGGCCGAGCTGTCCTGGCGGGTCGGCCTGGTGCTGGCCGCATTCAACTTCATCGTCATCGGCATTGCGGCGGCCGGCACCAACCCGCGGGTGGGCCAGACCGCCAACCTGGGCTTTGCCTTTCTGATTTTTGTGGCCTATTTCAACTTTCTGGTGCTGGGCAAGAGCTGGGTGGAGTCGGGCCAGGTGCAGTTTGGCCCCTATCTGCTGGTGCTGCATGGCGGCGCCCTGGTCTTGAGCCTGTTGTGGCTGTTCAAGCGCCATAGCAACTGGGTCTGGCGCTGGCGCAAGCGCAGCAACGGCGGCGGCGGCAACGCGACTGCTGGCGCGGCTGGCACGGAGGGCCGCACGCCATGAAGACCGTTCGCCGCCTGCTGTACCGCGAGGTTGTGATTGCCGTGGGCCTGGTCACGCTGGGCTTTGTCGCCCTGTTTTTCTTCTTTGACTTTGTCGAAGAGCTGCAGTCGGTCAACCACATCGGTGCGATTGGCTACCGCATCCCCCAGGCCCTGATTTACATCGGCCTGATGATGCCCAGCCACATCTATGAGCTGATGCCCATCACAGTGCTGATTGGCACGATTTTTGTGATGGCACGCCTGGCCCAGAGCTCGGAGTTCACCATTCTGCGCACCAGCGGCCTGGGGCCCTGGCTGGCCCTGCGCACTTTGCTGAGCCTGGGCCTGGTGTTTGTCTTTTTCACCTTCGCCGTGGGTGACTATTTGGCGCCGCTGGCGGACAAGACCGCGCAATTGCTCAAGGCTCGGTTTCAGGGCCAGGTGACGGTGGGCAAGACCGGTGCCTGGCTGAAAGAAAAACAGCCCTATGGCAACTACGCGGTAAACGTGGGCGCACTGGCCAGTGACGGCAGCATGAAGGAAGTGCGCATCTTTGAGTTCGACAACGAGGGGCACCTGGTCTCCATGACCCAGGGCCAGACCGGCACCTTTGGTGGGCACGAGGATTGGTTGCTGAACAAGGTCGACCGCACCGAATTCAGCCCGGCCGACAAGCAGGCGGCGCGGGTGGAGCGCAGCTTCTCCGACAGCTTTCGTTGGCCCACTGGCGTTACGGCTGAAATGGTGGCCGCAGCCGTGCTCAAGCCCGAACGCATGGGCACGATTGACCTGTTTCAGTACATGCAGCACCTGAGCTCCAACAACCAGTCGGCGCAAAAATA
>JAYVNF010000400.1:0-10575 GCA_043758575.1 Rhodoferax sp. | reverse complement strand
GCGGTTGCCCGAGCCCGCCCGCACCGTCGCGCCCGCGCGCCACCCGTGGCTGGACCTGAAGGACGGCGCGCATCGGGTCTGGCAGCACCGTTTGCTGCGGCCGATCCTGCTGACCGCCGTGGCCTGGAACCTGTCGTGGTTTGTGTTGCAGGCCGCCTACGTGCCCTACGCGATGCGCAGCCTGGGCTTGGACGCCAGCGCCGTCGGGTTGACGCTGGCCAGCTACGGTGCCGGCATGGTGTTGGGTGCACTGGCAGCGCCCCGGGTACTGGCCGAGCTGCCCTTCGGCCAAGTGGTGGTGCTGGGGCCGGTGGTGTCGGTGGCGGCGATGGCGACGATGGTGGCCACCGTGGTCTGGCCATCTGGCTGGCTGGCCGGTACCGCGTTTTTCCTGTTCGGTGCCGGCCCGATCCTGTGGACCATCAGCTCGACCACATTGCGCCAGACCGTGACGCCACCGGCCATGCTGGGCCGGGTGTCGGCGATCTTCCTGACCGTCAACATGGGCGCCCGGCCGCTGGGCGCAGCAATCGGTGGCGTAGTGGGCGAGGTCTGGGGCGCGCCGGCCTGCCTGTGGCTCGCGCTGGGCGGGTTTGGGGTGCAGGCTTGGCTGATCTTCAACTCACCGGTGCGGAGACTGCAGCGACTGCCTCAGGGTGAGAACTTTTAAGGGTTTGCCTCCGTCTGGCATACCCTGGAATGCCGGGTCATGGGCGAGCAATCGTAGTCTAGCCTTCAATCTTCATCGTCTGAGGTCGCCGAGCCGACTTGCACTTCGACGAAATCGGACTGCACCGGGCGATCTCGAAACAGGCTGACGCGGGTGTAGCCATTGCCGCCGAAGCTGTTGGTCAACGTGTAGCCCCAAGTGCAGTCACCGGCGGCCAGGCCGGTGGGATTGACCAGCCACTCCTTCTCGCTGGCATTGGCAAAGGGGTAAGGGCAGTACAGCCCCGAGGTGACGATGCTGCGCGCCTTTACGGGGCCGTGTGGGCCGTGCAACGTGAGCGTCACGTCGGCATGCCGGTGGTAGTCACCGGACAGGAACAGCACGTCTTCAATCCGAAGTCGGGCGATGAAGCCCAGCAGTTGCGCCACGCTGTCAGGAAAACGCTGCCAACCGTCGCTCCAAAGAGCGCTTGCAGGTGTGGCGCCGTGCCCCTCGTGCGCGGCCTTGAACCAGGGGGCAATCGGCGAGCCGGTGACGACCACCTTGGGCCGCCGGGCATAGCGCTTGTCGCGCTGCAGACCGAGCAACCAGTCTTGCAGCGCCGTCATCTGGCCATCTTTCATGATGCGGGCAGCGCTGCGGTCCACGGTGGGGGGGTCAAGGCGCTCCGACCGGGTGTCGCAGAGAAAAATCGCAAAGCCGCGCAGACGCAAGCTGCGCCAGCTGTCACCGTCCACCGTGGGTTGGGGGCCGGGGTCGATCTGGTAACGCTGCCAAACCTGCTTCGCGTTGTCGAACTCCTGCGGCCGGCTGTTGGCAATCTTGTCGTTGTAGTCGTTGCGAAACTCATGGTCGTCCACCACCATGTAGGTGGGGCGGCGGCGCATCACCTCGCGCTGGTACGGCGACGACCAGGCCTCGTGGTGGGCCTCCAGAAACCGTGTTTTGGTGGCACCTGCGTTGCCGGTTTCCACCCGGGTATCGGCATAGACCTGATCGCCGGCCAGCACTACCGCATCAATCGGGACATGGCCACAGGGTGGCGGCGCCGAGAGCTGCCGCAGTACATGGCCCATGCTGGCATCGGCCTGGTCACGGTCAAGCAGCAACGGACGCTGGCGGCAGGCCCCCAGCACCAGGCCCAGGTCTTGCGCATCGCCATCGAGCATGCGCCGCAGCCACGGCCGATCGAGCTGCAGGCCGATGGACACCTCCACGGGCGTGCCCAGCCGGCGGGCCGTGTTGCGCAGCTGGCTGCGCTTGGCCAGCACCGCGCTGACCAGTGCCGCTGCCGAGCCTGGCCAATCGGCATTTACTGCGGCCACCAACAGTTGCAGCGGCGCATCGCCCGTAGCCAGGCTGGCCGGCAGCGCCGTGCTGAGCACGCCCTCATGGCGGTCGGACAACAACAGGTCGACCTGCGGCAAGCGCAGCGGCGTCTGGCCCTCGCACAACAGGCTGACCACGCCCTGCAGATCGCGGCCAAGTTCGTCCACCCGCACGCCCAACCGCAGGTGAAGCAGGCTGCCATCGCTGCTGCGCTCCACATGCCCCAGCCAGGGGCCGACCAGTGGCAGGCGAACCTCTGGGTCAAAGCCGACTGGCACCTGCGGCGCAACGGCCAGCGCACCGCAAGCTAGGCGATTGTTGACCATCGCCAGGTGAACCTGCAGGGGCGTGAACACCTTCTCCTTGGCATACCGGCCCACCACACTGTCGAGGTGGCCATGACCCGGGACCCGCTCGGCACTGACCTCGATGCCGACTGCCTGCATCAGCTCTTTATTTCGCCACAGCGTGCGCGGCTTGAAGGTCTCGTTCTTTTCGCCATGCAGCAGCATGACCGGAAAGCAGAAGTAGTTGCGCAGCCGCTCCGTCGTGACCAGCACGTCTTCGCCAGCATGGTCGGTCAGCCGGTGGCCAAAGGCGTACTGCGCGGTCTGCTCGTAGGTGGTGAGGTTGCAGCTGCCCAGCAAATCGTCCATCACCGCCAGCAGCGGGGCGGGCATGTTCTCGTACTCGAACAGCTGGCCGAAGATGGCCGCCGAGCGATTGGCATTGGTGCGGCTGGCGTTGCGCTGCACATCGCCCTTGAGGCGGTAGTGCTTGCGCTGCAGCTCGGGGTACAGGTAGGTGCCGACGATGCGGTCGAGCATGGACTCGGCGTCGGTGATGTCCTGGCTGGCCACGCTGTGGGCCTCGGTCGCGCCCACCAGCTGGCGCAGGCGGCTGGCCACGTAAGCGCGCGCGCGGCTGTTGCGCGGCAGTTCCACCTCTGGCCCGACCTGCAGCAGCACCGCGCCTGCCACCAGGGATGCCGGTGGCCCGCCTGGCGTCGCGGATGGCCGGGCCAGATAGCCCCCCAGCGTGGCCATGCTGAACATGGCTGCACCGATGCAGTGCGCCACCACTTGCACTTGGTCACTGCCCGTGGTCGCGAGGACATGGGCAATGAGCGCCGGGATGTCCTCCCGCGCCACCTCGTCCATCGTCCACTGGCGGCGCGCGCTGTCCAGGCCAATGCTGGTGCGCAACTCGGCCACCCAGACGTCGTGGCCCTGGCACGCCAGCCAGGGCGCCATGGGTCGGGTGATCACCGGGTGGGTGAACTGGATGCCGCCGGAGCCAAAGCCATGCAGCAGCAGAACCGGTAGCCCTTTGCTGCCCGACGGCCGGTGCAGCCGCGTGAGCCGCAGGCGCAACGGGGTGGCAGTGTCAGCGGCGATTGCCGGCACCGCCCGTTGTCCTTGCGGTGCCTGCGTCGGCAGCGCCGGCGTCACAGCCACCGCATGCACTTCGATCTTCAAGGTGTTGAAGCCGCGCGCATCACCGGCATCCTCGTAGCGGGTGGGCGGCAGCCGCTGCAGCCGGCGCGGCCCGCGCACCTCCACCGGGTACTCGGCCCGGCGGAAGCTGAACATGTGCAGGCCGAACATCACCCGGCCAAAGTACAGCCCGAGTGAGGCCACGTCGCGCAATGCGGCCACGCCATCTTGCTGGCCGCGCACCCGGATCGGCAGCTGGTAGCGGCTCAGCGCAGCCATCGGGTCGAACTCGATCACCGTCACTGGGGTCTCCCGGCCGTCTGGCAGGCGCGCTCGCAGCGCCAGCTCTGCCACCTGGCGCCAAGGATTGGCCGATTCAGGGTCGCTGGCATCAGGCAGCAGGTAGCCCAGACGCTTGGTGCCGAACAGCACCGCGCCCTTGGGCAACGTGCAGCCACCGCCGCCTGGCGCGCCGTTGAGAACCCAGTCTTGCTGCAACGGCTCAAACGAATACGCCAGCAGGCGCACCGCGGCGAAGTGAGTGGCGCCGATCACCTTGCTGGCCAGACCCTCAAAAATGCTGCGGCCAAAATGCACAGCCTCCGCAGTGTCGGCATGCCAGCGCTGCTGGTAGAAATTGCGCGCTACCCGCCACAGGCGCTGCCCGACCCAACTCGGCTCGATCGCCATCCAGCGCACCTGCCCACGCAGCCACAGCGGCTTGGCGCCGGGCAGGCGCTTTGCCGGCACGTAGCCAAGCTCTGCGCTGGCGCCGCGTGGCTCGGTCTCGATGTCGAAGCGCGCGAGCAAGTTCACCGTCTTGTCGGGCGCAGCCAGGAAGGCCTGCAGGTCGGGCACCTCTGCAAAGCGCACGCGCATCGACAGGCGGTAGTCGAGCTTCGGGTCACTGCCACGCAAGTCAGGCAGCTTGCCCTGCATGCGCTCCTGAAAGCGGACAGCCGTGGGCCGCACCACGCTGGGCACAGTGCGTTGCGACGGCAACGTCAGAATGGGCAAAGGAATCGGGCTGGCCGGCGTGGCCGGCGTCCAGCCCTGGTCCACTTGCCACTGGTCAATCGCCCCCTCGGCCAGGGCGGTGATGGTCAGCAAGGGGTTGATGCCCAGTGCACTGGGCACGATGGCGCCGTCCAGCACGTACAGACCCTGGTGAACCAGCCGGTCGTGCTGGCCGGCAAGTTGGGTGCGGCGCTGTTCGGCCAATGGGTTGCCGTTGTCGGCCGGATCCAGGCCGGTGTTGAAGACCGCACCAAACGGATTAACCACGCCGTCGCGCGCATTGGCGGCCATGCGGCAGCCACCCAGAGGATGCACCGTGAGCAGGCGCTTCTGCGCCTGGCCCAGGCCCAGATAGTTGTCCTTGGGCATGAACTGCCAGAGCGGGTTATGCAGGTAACTGGCGCCTCCGACGGCCGCGCTGGCGAGCTTGTCGTTCATGTCCCGGAAGGCCGGCAGATCGCCCACCTTCGGCCAGCGCACCAGCAGCTCACCATCCCGCTGCGCCGTGGCCCAGCCGACAGTGGGCTCCAGCCGGCCCAGCGCACCGTCATCCACATAGGCCACCGTGAGCAGGCTGCGGCCGATGGCGGCCTCGTCCACCGCGTAGCGGTCCGGGTCGCCGCTGCTCTCGCAACGCCAGTGCAGGTGGGTCCAGCGCTGGGGCACCATCATGCTGGTGAGCACTTCGCGGAACACCCATCCCAGGGCGCCCGGCACGGTGAGGTCTTGCGCCACATTGCTGATGACTCGGATCTGGCGTACGCCGTCGTCCTGCGTCGTCTGCCAGCGCAGCAGCTGGGTGATGGTGGGGCCAGCACGGCGTTGCCCCGGTAAGGTGTCTTCATGCGGACTGATGCCGACCGGCTGACCCATGTCGTGCAGCGCCGACAGCACATCGCCATTGGCCGAGAAGCCGCAGCCCAGGCGACCCGAGACGGGCAGGCCCGCGTCGCGTGAGCGCATCAAGATTTCGGTGCTGCCGAAGGTGCCGGCCGAGAGAACCACATGGCGCGCGCGCAACTCGAAAAACTGATGGCCGCCGGGCAGGCGAGCCGGATCGGTCAGGCGCCAGCGCACCAGCCAGCGCGCGCCGCCGGCCGTCGGCTGCGGCAGGGCCAACACGCTGTGCACCGTGGCACCTGTGTACAGCTGCGCGCCCTGCCGCCAGGCGTCCGCCAGGTAGTTGTGCACCAGGGTGCGCTTGGCGCCCACGTTGCAGCCGGTGAAACAATCGCCGCACTCGATACAGGCAGCCTCCGGCGGCTGCTCAGCCGTGCCCTGCTTGGGCTTGGCGGTCGGGTGCACGATGCTGAGGGTGGCTGGCTGGCAGGTGCTGTCCAAGCGCTTGGCCAGTGTCTTCATGGCCCACTGTTTGGGCACCCGCAGGGCCGGCCAGGGCCGTGCCCCCAGGTTTTTGCGCGCTCGCTGGTACAGCGATTGCCACAATTCCTGCGCGCCCCGCCAGGGTTCGGGCCAGGCTACCCGCGTGAACACTTCTGCATCGGCAGGCTCACACACCCCGGCGTTGATCAGCGAGCCGCCACCCAAACCGTTGGCTACCAGTGCGCCGACATCGCCGCCCAGGCGCCAGTCCATCAGGCCTTCGGGGTTGGCGGGGGCGTCCATCAGGCCGCCGCCATTGACGCGCAGGTGGCCCACCAGGTCGGCCAGCTTGTCTGGAAAGCTGCCCGGGGTGTACTCCAGGCCACGCTCCAGCACGGCAACCGACATGGCTTTCCCGTCCGCCGATTCGGTCAGCGCGCTCAGCCGCTTGGCCGCCACGGCGCCGCCATAGCCGCTGCCTACGATCACCACGTCGAATTGTGGCGCTGGCGGCCTGCCGGGCGCTGGCAGGTCCGGCAATTGCGAATGCTCGAAGGCCTGCGCCAGGGATTCCGCGCCTTTCGACAACCACCGCTCACCACGTTGCATGACTCAGCCCTCCCGCGCCAACAAATCGATGATGGTGGTCACCAGCGTCTCGCCGGCCACTGGCTTGTGCAGCACTGGCAGGCCGGTTTCGGCCAGCAGGCGCAGCTTGTCGGGCGAGGTGTCGCCGGTGAGCAGCACGGCAGGTGCCAGGCAGCCAGCGGCGCGCAGCCCCTGGATCGCGTCGATGCCGGTCTCTTCGTACCGCAGCCGGTAGTCCAGCACGAGGGCATCAACGCCGTCATCGTCAGCCAGCAGCAGGCGCGCTTCGGCCAGTCCGGCTGCGGCGCGCACCTGCCAGTGGGCTGCCTCCAGCATCAGGCGCAGTGCCTGGCGGACTTCGGGCTCGTCGTCGACCACGAGCACCCGCAGTGCACCGCCGCGTGTGGCGGCCTGGGCCATGGCGTGCGCTGCCGGACTCGGTGTTGGGGCAGGGCTTGAACGGGTGGCCGGCAGGTCGAACTCGAACGTGGAGCCATGCCCCTGGGCGCTGACCAGCCGGATGCTGCTGCCCAGCAGTGAGGCCTGCCGCCGCACAATCGCCAGCCCCAGGCCCATGCCCTTGCTGCGGCTGCGTTCTGGGTTGCCCACCTGGTAGAAATCCTCAAACACCCGGTCCTGATCGGCCGCAGCGATGCCGATGCCGGTGTCGCACACCGCAAGGCGCACCCGGCGGCCGCGCTCGGTCTCGAGGACTTGAGCGCGCAGCGTGATTCGGCCGCCTGCCGGTGTGAACTTCATCGCATTGCCGACCAGGTTGTCGAGAATGCTGCGGAGAACGTCCGAATCGGTGTCTGCCACCAGCCAGTCGGGCCGCGGCCCAAGTTGCAGATCGATGTGCAGCTCGCAGGCCTCGGCCTCTCGGCTGAAGTCTTCTTGCAACTGCGCGAACAGCGGCGCCAATGCCACTGCGCGTGGCGTGAACTCGAGCGCACCGGCTTCGATCTTGGCGATGTCGAGGTACTTTTGAACCAGCGGCTCAGCATGCTCAAGCGCGCGGCAGATGCCCTCGCCGATGGCTTGCAGCGGTGCATGGCCCAGCTGATCAGCATGCAGGCGTACCGCGTCGCCATACCAGCGCAACACGCCCAGCGGCTGACGCAGGTCATGGCTGGCTGCGGCAAAGAATCGGGTCTTGGCCAGCACCGCCACCTCGGCGCGCTGACGCTCCTCATCGGCGCGGCGGCGCTCGGCCTCGGCGCGTTGGCGCTCGGCCTCCGCGCGCAGGCGCTCGGCCTCCGCGCGCAGGCGCTCGGCATTCACCCGTGCGACCTCCTCGCCCAGTTGCTCCAGGGTGAGTCCGTAGCTGCGCACGTTGAGCAGCAGCAGGCTGAGCAACAAGGTCAACAAGACGGCGATCCAACGGCCTTCGAAGTCGTTGTGGCTGAGCCACGCGCCAACCAGTACGCCGCCCAACGGCAGCACCCAGGCGGCATAGGCCTTCACCAACCCGGCTGCCGACCCCAGGCCACCCGCAGCGGAGCCGATGGTGACGAGCGTGACCAAAAATTGCACCTCGTTGTCACCGGTGCGAAAGCCAATCACGATGGGCCAGGCCCGCACCACACCCAGCACGAAGAACCACAGGTAGACCTGACGCATGTCGGTCAAGCTGGGTGCAGGCTGGCATCGCACCATGCGCTGCACGTGGACGGCGCGGCCGACCTGCAGCGTTGCGCTGAGTGCAACCCAGACCAAGATCCAGGCCGAGACACCCGCGCGCATCAAAAGCCAAGCGAGAAACACATCGATCAGCGCCACCACAAACGGGCTGCGGCGCAGCTGGTCACGCATCAATTGCAGCTGTGATGCCGGCACACCACCCCTATCGGGGCGGCTAGGGGTCGGCGCCTCAAACTCCGCGACCAACGCCGCCCGCGCCACCGCGGCCCGTGACTTCAAACACCGCTTCACCACGCCGACGAACGCCCACCACGTCAAGGATGGCGCGCACATGGGTCTTGACAGTGGCTTCGGTGATGCCGAGTTCTCGGGCGATCTGCTTGTCGCTCAGCCCTCTCACCATGATGCGGAATACGTCGGCCTGGCGCTCGGTCAGTTCCGGAAATCGCTCGCGCGGCTCCAGCGGCGCAGCGGGCTCAGGCGCTGCGCGGTAGCGAGGGTTGGCGCGCGCAGCCAGCGTATGAGCGGGCAGATAGATGCCACCGCGGACGGCGATTTGGATCGCATCCACCAGCTGCGAGCCACTGGCGCTCTTGGTGACCACACCGGACAGACCCAGTTCGAACAGCAGGGCGGGCCAGTCGCTGCGATCAGCGCCAGACACCACCAGGATCGGCGCCCGGCAGCCTTTGGCCCGCAAAGCCTGCACCATCGCACGACCCTGCAGTTCCTGGCCGTCCGTGCCTACAAGATGCCAGTCGAGCAGCACCAGCTCGTAATGCACGCTGGCAGCCAGTTGCAGGGCGGCGCTGGCGTCGGCAGTCTTGTCGAGCGTCAGCTCGGGCAAGGCAGCCTGCAGAAAGGCCTCCAGGCCCTCCAGAACAAGTTGCTCGTCGTCGATGACCAGTGCGCGCATTAAATCCTCGGTCGAATGTCAGAGGAAAGGGGTCCCAGAAGACCGCCGAAGTGTTGCACGAGATTAATACCTGGCCGGTGTGAAAGCCTCATTCGAAAGATGGAGTCTGCTCCTTCGCCTGTGCGAGGACAGCGGTGGGTTGCGGTTCTATGGTTGCTAACGGAACCGCGGCATGTACACCTGAAGGTGTCGACAGCCCGCCAAACCGGGGCCACTGACTACGCGACGGCATGTCAACTCGCGGATGCCGCAGAGGCCTTTGATTAACCAAGGGGGAAAAAATGAGTACTCAAATTTGGCCGACACCGGCCGCACAAGACTTATCGCCTGGCTTGGCGGCCGACGCGCTGCTGGCAGCACTGGATGCATTGGACACCGGCGTGATGGTCTGTGATGCTCGCAGCCGCTTGCTGGTATGCAACGACGCGGCGCGGTGTGAGCTGGCCGATGGCGGGGTGCTGCACCTGACGCCGGACGGCGTGCTGGATGTGGCCACCGGCGCCAGCCTGCTGGCCCTGCGCCGCGCGGTGCAGGGCGCCGCGTTGCAGCACAGCTATCACCTGGTGCCATTGCGCCAGGGAATGCAGTGCCTGATGCTGTCGGTGCAGCCGCTGCGGGCCGACGATGCCGCGCCGCAGCGGGCGCTGCTGCTGACGGGCCGGCGTGGTCTGTGCCCTGAACTGGCGGTGCAGCACATGGGACGGGTTTATTCGCTCACACCGGCCGAGCTGTCAGTGCTGTCCAGTTTGCTGGCCGGTGTGCGAATCGGCGATATGGCTTGCGCACGCCGCGTGAAGTTGTCGACGGTGCGAACCCAGGTAGCCACGCTGCGCGCAAAACTGGGCGTTCAACGGATTGATGACATCACCCGCCTGGTGGCCGAACTGCCACCAATGCGCGGTGCATTGGGCCGGCATGAACTGTGGCCGGACCATCGAGGGCGTACTGATCCAGGTCGCCTGAGTGCATACGGTACCCAGAGCGCTGTATCGCCCAACGGAGCAGCAGCGGTTTTCGCCGGCGCTGTCCAGTAGGCCGGCACAGATGCTGGCCGCTTGTTGGCCATTTAGATTTGGCAAATCGAAGGAGAAGGCCATGTTCCACGGATATGAACCCTCGACCCGCCAGCGCATGGTTTGGCGTGCGGTGGCGCTGGTGGCATCGGTTGCTGTCAACGCAGTGCTTTCAATGGGGCTGATGGTGATATTCCACTCATCGTCACGCCTGCCCTGGCTGACGCCGTCCGAGGCCAATCTGGCCCTGCTGGCGCGCTGCAACCAGGGCTTGGGTGGCAGCGCCAGACGCGCTTGTGTTGAGCAAGTGATTGCGTCAGTGCGGGCGCGTGACACCGCGGTGCAAGTCGCTGAACGGGACAAGGAATCGATCAGAGCCCGGCCCTGACGGTCTCGGAAGCAGCATTTGATGCCGCCACCTGATCTTTTTTGCTGGCCGCGCCCGTCGCAGACGATCAGACCAAGCGCAATCTCGTCGAGCAAGGCGCTGCTCAAGCGCTGGTGCAGCGAGGCCGTGGCCTCGCTGGGATCCCGGTCGATCGAGGCTGTGGGCGCCGGTCCGAACATGCTGAGTTTTGGCCGGTTTCAAAATGCTGAGGGGTTTGCGGCGGCATTGAGGTGATGTCGGCGCTTGCGAAGCGT
>JAYVNF010000399.1:0-3423 GCA_043758575.1 Rhodoferax sp. | reverse complement strand
CCCCATGGCGCCGGCCTGCAGCACCAGCTGCGCGGCCTCGGGGATGGTCATGAAGTAGCGGGTCACCTCGGGGTCGGTCACGGTCAGTGGCCTGCCTGAGGCCAGCTGCTTGCGAAACAGCGGCACCACGCTGCCGCTGGAGCCCAGCACATTGCCAAAGCGCACCATGGAAAACAGGGTCTGCGGATGCGCTTGGGCGAAGGCCTGCAGCACCAGCTCGGCCATGCGCTTGGTGGCGCCCATCACGTTGGTGGGGCGCACCGCCTTGTCAGTGCTGATCAGCACAAAACGGTGCACGCCGCTGGCCACGGCTGCTTGGGCCATGTGCAGGGTGCCAAAGACGTTGTTGCGCACGCCCTCGCCGGGGTTGTCCTCCACCATGGGCACATGCTTGTAGGCGGCCGCGTGGTAGACCGTGGCCGGGCGGTAGGTGTCGAACACGGCTTGCAGGCGCTCGGTGTTGGAGACGCTGGCCAACAGCGGCACCAGCTCCACCGCCAGAGCCTCAGCTGCGCACAGCGCCTGCAACTCCTGGTGGATGGTGTAGAGGCCAAACTCGCTGTGGTCCAGCAGCAGCAACTGGCGCGGCCTTTGCAGCACGATCTGGCGCGTCAACTCGCTGCCTATGCTGCCGCCGGCGCCACTCACCAGCACCACCTGGCCGGCCAGGTCGCGGGCCAGCAAATCGCTGCGCGGGGGTACCGGCTCGCGGCCCAACAGGTCTTCGATATCGAGCTCGCGGAAATCCTGCACCGTCACCCGCCCGCTGGTCAGGTCCGACAGGCTGGGCAGGGAGCGCACATGCACCGGCAGGCTCTCCAGCGACTGGATGATCTGGTTGCGCCGCTCGCGCGTGGCCGCAGGCAGGGCCAGCAGGATGTCGGTGATGTCGTGTGACTGCACCATCTGCGGCACCTCGCTGGCGGCAATCACCGGCACGCCGTTCACGCTGCGACCCACCTTGTAAGGGTCGTCGTCCACAAAGCCCACCAACTTCAACTGGCCGGTGACCTGAAACGCCGTGGCCGTCTGCACGCCAGCGTCACCGGCGCCATAGATCAGCATGCGCCCCTCGGTGCGCGTGGTGAACATGCCAATGCCCGCCAACCAAAACCGCGCCATGGCCCGGCTGGCGCCCACCAGAAACAGGAAGATCAGGGGCTGCAACACGCCCAGCGTGCGCGGCACATTGATCCAATGCCCCCACAGCAAAATGCCGGTCAGCAGCACCGCATACAGCAGCACCGCCCTGGCCGTGGCATTCAGCGCGGCCTGCCCGGTGTAGCGGAAGATGGCGCGGTACAGGCCAAAGCGGATGAAGATGGGCACCGCCAACAGCGGCGCCACCAGGTACACCCAGGCCTGCTCCCCATTCACCCAACGCGCCTCGCCCAGGCGCAAGGCCAGCGCAATCCAGGTGGCCAGCAGGGCCAGGCCTATGTCCAGTGCGATGACCACCGCCTGCTTGCGTCGACGGGGTAGGGCTAGGACTTGGTTACGCATGTATTGGTGGCAAAAATAAAGGGGCGCGAGACGGCAGGAGGTAGCCTGCGATTTTACGAAACTGAAAAAACGCACTTTTGCTGCCTACGCAAACGTACAAAGTTAAGACTGTTGAATCCACTGTCAGCCCCTCAGCCCCAAAGCGCGTAGCCAGGCATCCACCTGCCCGAACGCATCCTGCTGCCATTGGTCTGCAGTGCGCTCTCCCAAGACCTTCGTGTCTTCGACAAATTTGCGAACGCAGCTTGGCCCGAAACCATCAACCGTATCGAACTTATTGACGATATAGGTGTACCCAGCCAGTCCGCTTTCGTGTTCGAGCAAAGGCCGGCAGTCCGCCGCCAGCACCTCCAGCCCGCCAACATAGTTGCGAATGCAGTAGTAGATGTCATAGGCATCCTTCTGCTTGTAGCGTCCCTCTATCGCATGTCCCTTCATGGCCAGCAGGGCCGGGATGGAACAGACAGCGACCTCAACTCGATTCATCCCGCCGCCAGGCATAGCGCCAGAAATGGCGACCATTTGATAGAAGCGAAGCGCGAGATCTGCGCCATCGGCACGCTGCACCGCAAAATCGCTGATCAGCGGGGGCACGTTCTTGACGATCTGCGCATCCCTGGGCATCAGAAAGTCGATGACGATGTCGATGGGCGGCCCACCATCCTCTGCTTGAATCTGACGTACCAACTGGAAACGTTTGAGCTCCTTGCGTTGAGCGTACCCGTGGCCCAGTAACGCTTCGACCAAATGCACATATTCGCCATCTCCCAGCGCCGCCGCATCCAGCCCGAGGTCCACATCCAATGTGCCAACGTGAGGCATGTCCTCATTGCCTAGCAGCAGCCACGGTACGGCGCCCCCCACAACGGCAAATCGCCCCTTGAAACTGCCAAGGATTTGTCCGATCTCCACCAAGACTGACTTTACGGCCGCCGTTGTGCGATCGTCGTATTCGCTCGCGTGTTGAGCCTCACCGGGCGTCATTCCCGCCATTGCAGCCTTTCTTGCCGAAGATGTTCGGCAGCCTCTCGTCCCCGTTCACCTGCCGCAGCGAGGTCCAGATAGGTTTGGACGGGGCTCATGCAAACCATACCTGGTGCAGGTTGCACGGTGTCACTGAACAGGCCGGGATCGTCCAGCACGGTCACCACCACGTTTTCGCCCTTGCTCGCAGTGGAGAGCTTCAAACCGGTCCGCAGGCACTCAACACCTGCCGCATCGGCATACAAATAATGGGTACCGATCCGCCCGAACGGAGCCAGCCACTGGGCGGCCGAGAATGAAGCCAGTGCAACATGCACCCCGTCCTCAGGTGCGCTTTCCTTGAATGCGGCATCGAATGATGCTCCGTGCAGGGTGGTGTAAAAAGCTTCACGCCGGCCGGCCGGGGGCTCGTAGGCGTCTCGCCAGGCGTCCAGAAGTGCGTCGGGGCTGGTCAGATACATCCCGTCGTCGGCCAACGTGGCCCATTCCCGGTCCAGCAGCTTGTTGCGTACATTGCTGACATGCCCCAGGCTGACACCGGCGGCCCCCGCCAGCTCTGCAACCCGCCACGCCTGCGAGGGCTTGCGCAGCATCACTTTGAGCACCTGAGCAGACTTCGGTTTGAACAGCGAGCGCATTTCTCGCCGCTGCACCATCGGTTTCGTCGCGAACTGCCGCGAAACAAAGAAGGTGCCAAAAGCCAGCCATGCATTGCCTACGAGATCGAGGTACGCCACGCCAAACTCACGGCATAGACCCTGCGCCTGAGAAGACAGGTAAGGAGCGATCAAGATCGGCGTGACCCGATCGGCCTGTCGCGCTACGTAGTCGCGCAAGGACAGCAAGGCGGCGCGAACGTGCCGGGGCTGGCCGCTTGATGTCACCTCGGCGACCAGTTTGTGCTGGTGACCTAATGCGGTCACGAGAGCGCTTAGA
>JAYVNF010000398.1:0-3460 GCA_043758575.1 Rhodoferax sp. | reverse complement strand
ATGGCGAACTACTGCCCCGACAACCTCAGCGAGCTGCAAACGACCGCACGCAACAAGCTCAAGAGCGCGCAAAAGCGCCCCACGATCATCGCGGCTTGCTGGGCGCAGGCAAACCTGTGGTGATGTCATGATTTACGAAAACGTCAATAAGACAGTTGCGCAAGCTCCCCGGAGTGCTCCCAATGCGCTTTGATGCGCAAGATTTCCGGCAGGATGGAGAGAAACAGGTCGCACAGGCGCGGCTCGAAATGCTGGCCGCGCCCGCTCTGGATGTTGGCAATCACCAGCTCCAGGGGCCAGGCTTCCTTGTAGGGGCGCTTCATGGTCAGCGCGTCAAAGACATCGGCAAGGGCCACTACGCGTGCGGCTTCGGCGATGGCCAATCCTTGCAGGCCTTGCGGATAGCCGCTGCCGTCCCAGCGTTCATGGTGCTGCAGTGCAATGTCTGCGGCCAGCTGGAATACCGGGGAGGCGCTGCGTGCCAGGATGTCATGGCCCACTTGCGGATGGGTTTTCATCACCGTCCATTCGTCCGCGTTCAGTGGCCCGGGCTTTTGCAGCATGGCCTGGGGCACACCCAGTTTGCCGGTGTCGTGCATGGGCGCTGCCAGCTCCAGGCGCTGGCAGTCTTCCTCGGCCCAGCCACTGGCCCGGGCCAGGGCTGCGGCATAGGCGGCCATGCGCCAGATGTGCACACCGGTATCGGTGTCGTTGAAGTGCGCGGCCTCGCCCAGCATGGAGATGGCATCGCGCCAGCTTTGTTCCAGCTGCGTCACCCGCACCAGCGAGAGCTGGGCCCGCACCCGGGCCAGCACGATGGCCGGGTAAACTGGCTTGACGATGTAGTCCACCGCGCCTAGGGCAAAGCCCTCGGCCTCGTTGCCCACGTCCGACATGGCGGTGACAAAGATCACCGGGATGCCCTCGGTCTGCACATCGGCCTTGAGGCGGCGGCAGACCTCGTAGCCGCTCAGGTCCGGCATCTGGATGTCCAGCAGAATCAATGATGGGCGGTGTTTGCGCGTGGCGGCCAGGGCGTCGGCCGCGTTGCAGGCAAACACCAGGCGGTAGTGGGCGCTCAGGATCTGGCGCATCACGGCCAGGTTGTGGGGCTCGTCGTCGACGATCAGCAAGGGCCCCAGGCTCATAGCGGTACTTCCAGTTGCAAGTGCCTGGCCAGCGTCTGCACGGCGGCCTCGCCAGCGCGAAAGGCAAAGCTCTCCACGGCCCGGCGCAGTGGCGCGGTCTGGCTGTCCGGCAGCACGGCCTCCAGTGCGGCCAGCACCGGCTCCATGCCTTCGGGCGAGTCGCTGCCCAGGATGTGCAGGGCCTGCGTTAGCAGTGCCAGCAGCCGCGGCGTGTCGGGTGGTGCCTGGGGTGCGGTTGGCGACGCGGGCTGAAAAGGCAGTGCGGCGTGCGGGGCCGGGACTGCGGCATAGCCGGCAATCGAGGCACTGGCCAGCGCCAGCGCCTGCAGCAGCTGCTCAATGGCTTCCTGCGTTTGCTGCGGTCCCTGCTGTTCCTGTTGCAGCAGGAGCTGCTGTTCGAGTGTGGTGGCGGCAGCGGCCACCTGCTCCAGCGCCAGATTGCCCGCAGCGCCCCGCAGCTTGTGCAGCAGAGCCGCCCGCGCCGGTGCGGGCAGGGTTGGCAGATCACTGCCCACTGCGCCATAGTCCCGCACAAACTTGCGCAAATACTGCTGGTACAGCGTGGCGTCGCGCCAGATGGCCAGGCCGCGCGCCATGTTGAGCCCGGGCAGCGGGGCGGGAGCCGCGTGGGAAAGGGCCAGGGGCGCGGCAGCAAGCGTTGGGGTGAGGGCCCGGCCGGTGAGCTTCTGGATCACGGCAATCGCCAGCTCCACATCCATGGGCTTGCTCAGATGGGCATTCATGCCGGCCGCCAGCGCTTCCTCCCGGTTGGACTTGAAGGCCCCGGCGGTGAGTGCCACCACGGGCAGCTCGGCCAGGGTCGCATGTGCGCGTATCAGCTGGGTGGCGCGCACGCCGTCCATGACCGGCATCTGCACGTCCATCAGCACCAGGTCGATGGCGCCCACGTGGGCCAATAGCCAGTCCAGGGCCTGCTGGCCATTGCTGGCGGTGACCACCTCGGCGCCTTCGCCGGCAAAGATGAGCTGGGCGATTTCCAGGTTGATCTCGCTGTCATCCACCACCAGCAGGCGCACGCCGCGCAGGCGCTGTCGGCCCTGGGTCTCTTGCTGGGCGTAGATGCCGCTGCGCTTGTCCAGCGCCCGTCGCACTGCCTCATACAGGCTCGAAGCCGTTACCGGCTTGGTCAGCACCGCATCGGCCAGTTGGCTGTCGGGCTGGGCCAATAAGTCCTCGCGCGAGTAGGCGGTGGCCAGAATCAGAATCGGCCCCTGGGTGCCGCGCAAGGTCTTGTTCACCGCGCGGGCCACGGCCAGGCCGTCCAGGTCGGGCATCTTCCAGTCCAGCAGCAGCACCTCCGGTTCGCCCTGCTGTTGCTGGCGCTGCAGCACATGCAAAAGCGCGGCCTCGCCGCCATTCACCACACAGGTCTTCCAACCCAGGCCCAGGGTGGTGGCGCGCAGGGCGTCGCGCGAGATGGCGCTGTCGTCGGCAATCAGCACCTCCAGCCCCTGCATGCGCGGCAGCACCTCCTCGCGCTGGGGCGCCCAGGGCAGGGTGAGCGCGAACCAGAACTCGCTGCCCTGGCCAGGGCTGCTGTGCAGCTGCAGCGTGCTGCCCATCATCTCCACCAAACGCCGGCTGATGGCCAGGCCCAGGCCGGTGCCACCAAAGCGGCGCGTGGTGGAGGCGTCGGCCTGGCTGAAGGGCTTGAAAATTTCTTCGCGTTGGTCCGCGGCAATGCCGATGCCGCTGTCGCCGACGGAAAACTGCAGGCGCACGTCGGCCTCGGTCTGTTGCAGCAGGGACACGGCCAGGCGCACATGGCCGGCCTTGGTGAATTTGATGGCGTTGCCGATCAGGTTATTCAGCACCTGGCCGATGCGCAGCGAATCTCCCAGGAGGGGACGCAGGTCCATAGGCGGGGGCGCGATGGCAAGCTCGATATCGGGCCGCGCCGGGTCGCTGACCATGATGGTGGCCACGCTTTCCAGCACATCGCCGAGTGGGAAGCTGGCCTGCTCCAGCACCAGGTGGCCGGCCTCGATTTTGGAAAAGTCCAGGATGTCATTGAGGATGCCTTGCAAGGTCATGCCGGTGTGGCTGATCTTGTGCACCAGGCGCGCCGCCTCGGCCGGCAGCTGGGCTCTTTCCAGCAAATAGGCCAGGCCCAGAATGCCATTCATGGGGGTGCGGATCTCGTGGCTCATGTTGGCCAGAAACTCGCTCTTGGCCAGGGTCGCGGCCTCGGCCACCTGGCGCGCGGTCTGCAGGGACTGCTCGCTGGCCTTGTGCGCGCTCACATCGGTGAAGGTGAGCAGGGTCCATTCGTCGGTGATGGGCTGGCCGCG
>JAYVNF010000397.1:0-10692 GCA_043758575.1 Rhodoferax sp. | reverse complement strand
CCACGGCCATCACCACCAGGTCGGCCGGTACCTCGGTGCCGTCCTTGAACTTGATCGCCTTGACGCGCCCGCCCTTGCTTTCGTTCTCGCTGCCAATGAGTTCCTGGGTCTGCGCGCCCATCAGGAAGGTCAGGCCGCGCTCTTCCAGCGACTTGCGCAAGAGGCCACCGGCCACGCTGTCGAGCTGGCGTTCCATCAGCGTGGGCATGACGTGCACCACGCTCACCGTCATGCCACGGCGCATCAGGCCGTTGGCGGCTTCCAGGCCCAGCAGGCCGCCGCCAATCACCACTGCGTGCTTGTACTTGGTGGCCGCATCGATCATGGCGTTGGTGTCGGCAATGTCGCGGTAGGCGATCACGCCTTCCAGGTCTTTGCCGGGCACGGGCAGGATGAAGGGGTTGGAGCCGGTGCAAATCAACAAGCGGTCGTATTCGGCCTCGATCACGCTGCCGTCAGCACCGGTGGCGCGCACGACGCGCTTGACCCGGTCCACTTCGGTGACCATCGCACCGGCATGCAGGGTGATGTGGTTTTCTTCGTACCAGCTGAAGGGGTTGAGGATGATCTCGTCCAGCGTCTGCTCGCCGGCCAGCACCGGGCTCAGGAGAATGCGGTTGTAGTTGGGATGCGGCTCGGCGCCAAACACGGTGATGTCGTAGAGATCGGGGGCGATCTTGAGCAGCTCCTCAATCGTGCGCACGCCGGCCATGCCGTTGCCAATCATCACCAATTTAGATTTCATCATAGTCATCACTCCAAAGTGAAAAGCTCAATAGCGCCATGCGAACAGCCGCATGCCAGAAACAGGGGGTACGTTGAACTGCACGCCACACGTCGCGGCGCGCCAGCACGGGGCTGGCCATTGACTAGCTGCACCTGCGCAACATCTTTGTTGGCAGAAACTGCGGGGCTGTCGTTTTGCTTGGGCGCTTCGTTGCGCCCGTTCTTTCTTACGCAAATGTTGTGCCATATGATTCGGCCATGATTTCAGCCTTGTTACTGCAAATAGGCCCCAAAACGGCTCCCACTCTGGTGCCTGACCTGCAGGCCGCAGGCATTTTGCTGAAGGCCGCACTGGAAACGGGCAACAAACTGGTGCAGGGCGTGGTGCTGCACAACCCCGATATCGTGGTTTGCGATGTAGCCACACCGGATGCCGCGCTGTGGCAGGTGCTGCAGGCCTTGCAGCAAACCCAGGCCTGCCCGGTGCTGCTGTTCACCCACAACCAGGATGCACAGGCCATGGTCCAGGCCACGGCCGCCGGTGTCGATGTGTATGTGGTGCTGGGCTACGGCGCCAACCGTCTGCGCGCCTTGATTCAACTGGCGCAGGCACGCTTTGCACACGCACAAGCACAGCGTCACGCCTTTGAGGAATTGAGCACCCGCTTTGAAGAGCGCAAGACCGTGGACCGAGCCAAGGGCATCCTGATGCAGGCGCGCCAGGTCTCCGATGACGATGCCTATGCTCTTCTGCGCTCGGCCGCCATGCGCTCCAAGCAGCGCCTGGGCCAGCTCTCGCAGCAGATCATCCAATCAGCCCAGGCGGCCGACGCGCTGAACCGCGCTGGCCAGCTGCGCATGCTGTCGCAGCGCCTGGTCAAGCTGCACCTTCTACAGCGGGCTGGTGTGCAAGCGGCGCAGCAAGCAGAGTTGCTGCAGGCATCGGTGCAGTGGGTGGACGGCAATATTGCGGCGCTGCGCAAAGGCTTGTCGCAACCCACCTATGGCGATCTGCTGGACCAGGTGGCTCAGGCCTGGGTGCCGCTGCGTGCCGCGCTGCTGCCTGGCGCTCTGCAGGAAGCCGATCTTCTGCCCAGCGCCGAGCGCTTGCTGCAGGGCGCCGAGCGCTTGACCGCCAGCCTGGAGAGTGGCGAAGCCGGCACACCGCTGCCCGTGCTCAACCTGGCCGGGCGCCAGCGCATGCTGTCGCAGCGCTATGCCAAGGACGCGCTGCTGCGGGCACTGGGCGAGCCCGCACAGTGGCAGGCCAGTGCCCTGGCCATGGTTGAGACCCGCGCGGCATTCGAAGCCGCCCTTACCTACCTGAACGGCATACCGCTGTCCACGCCGGACATCCATAACGCGCTGCAGGCGGCGGGCCTGGCCTGGCTGCGCTTGGTGGCGGCCAGCAACGGGGTAGTGGCACTGGAGACGGTGGCGGCAGAGAGTGAACAGCTCTTGCAGCTGTTTGAGCAGCTGTCCGTTCATTACGAGCGCAGCATGCAAATGCTGATGGGCTAGGTCCCGCCCCGGCACACCCGGCACACCCGATGCACCCATTGCAGCACCAAAAGCGGGCACCAATATTGCATGGCTTGGTGCATGGCATTTGACATCGACATAGGCTTTAGCTCGCGCACCGGGCGCAAACCCCAGAACGAAGACTTCTGCGCGGCCATGCTGCCCGCAGCGGGCCAGGAGGACCGGGGCTGCATTGTGGCGATTGCGGATGGCGTCAGCATGGGCGGCATGGGGCGCGAAGCGGCGCAGACCACCGTCACCAGCTTGGTGCGTGATTACTACGGCACGCCCGAGACCTGGGACACCACAGTGGCGCTGGACCGCATCATCGCCGCACAGAACACCTGGCTCTCTGGCATCAACCGGCGCCGCCAACCCGTCATGGGCCTGACCACGCTGACCGCCCTGGTGCTGCGCGGCCAGACCTATACCGTGGCCCATGTGGGCGACACGCGCTGCTACCTGCTGCGCGCCGGCAAGACGATGCAGCTGACCCATGACCATGTCGTCAACCACCCGGACTTCAAGCACCAGCTGCTGCGCTATGTGGGCATGGAAGACCATTTGGCAGTGGACTATATGCAGGGCGACCTGCAGGTGGCAGACGTGTTTGTGCTCATGTCCGACGGTGTGCATGGCAGCGTGAGCGAGGCACGCATCACCGAGTTGGCCAGCACGCAGCCGGCCCAGGCTGCCTGCGAACAGATGGTGGCCGCCGCGCTGGCAGCGGGCAGCCAGGACAATGTCTCGGCCATGGTCGTGCATGTGCGCAGCCTGCTGGAGGCCAACCTGCAGGACCTGGACCGCGCCGCGCAATCCTTGCCGATACCGCCGCGCCTCAAGGTTGGCGATGCGCTGGACGGGATGGTGGTGACCGCGCCCGTCGCCGACAACGGCATCAACGTGCTGTACCAGATGCGTGGCCCTTCAGCAAAACTCTATGCGCTCAAAACCCTGAACCCGGCACGCGCCCACGACGCCGAGGAGCGCGCCATGCTGGCCCACGAGGCCTGGCTGGCCCTGCGCATGCAGACCACGCGCGCGGCCGACCATCTGGTGGCGGTACATGAGCGCCTGCCGGGCGTGCAGTCACGCTCGGCCTTTTACGTGCTCTACGACTGGCACAGCGGCGAGACCCTGCAGCAGTTGCTGGACAAGCAGCAACGCATCAGCCCTGCCGTGGCCGTGGCCCACGCCATGCAAGCCTTGCTAGCGCTGGGGCCGCTGCACCGCCAGGGCGTGGTGCACCGCGATATCAAGCCGGCCAATCTGCACCTGGGTGATGACGGTGTGCTGCGTGTGCTAGACCTGGGCGTGGCCCTGAGCGGGCGCGAGCCGGCCAGCATGCGCGCCCTGCATGCCGGCACACCCAGCTATGTGAACCCGGAGCAATGGGGCTTTGAGTCGCGCGCCGGTGGCACCAAGCCGGCCGACAGCACCGAGGTGGCGGAGGAACTTCCCAATGCCCAAAGCGATTTGTTTGCCCTGGGCGTGACGCTGTACCAGCTGGTCACCGGCAAGTTGCCCTATGGCGAGGTGCTGCCCTACCAGGTGGGCCGCTACTACCGCGACCCGACACCACCCAGCCGCCACAACCCCGAGGTGCCGATCTGGCTGGACCATGTGCTGCGCAAGGCGGTGGCGCGTGACAAGCGCCAGCGCTTCGAGACCGCAGAAGAATTTTTGCTGGCCCTGGAGCGCGGTGCCTCGCGCCCCTTGACCCTGCCACAGGGCACACCGCTGTTGCAGCGCGACCCGACGGCCCTGTGGAAGGTGGGGCTGGTGGTGTCGCTGCTGTTCAACTTCCTGTTGATTTTCTGGCTGCTGTTCCTGCCGAAGTAGCAGCTTGCGGGCGGCCGTATCCTCGGCCACCCGGTGCAGGGCTTGTCGCCTTACCGTGCGGCGGCGCCTGCGAAGGCGCCTACCATTTTGGCGTTGGCGGCCTGGGTGACCTCAGCGGCCGCTTTTTCAAACTGCGCGGAATCCGACTTGACGGAGACCTCGCCCTCGCCATTGCCGCCGTTGTCCACCGTGGCAAAGGGCAGGTCTGACATCAGGGGCGCCGCCAATGCCGCCACCGCCGGGAAGCCGCCCGAATCAGGCCCCCAGTATTCGAGCAGCGTGGCCGTGTCATAAAAGCTGCCGGACTGCGCCGTCACGCCGGGGTTGAAGCCGACTTCCAACTTGGCGTTGAACTTGTTGGTGTCACCCGTGTTGAAGTAGGTCCCGTAGTCCACTACCAAGGTCACCGCGATGACGCCGATCTTGCCGGCTGCAGCCAGATACGGCGAACGCTGAAAAGCCTGCGGACTGTCAAAGCCCTGGAACGCTGCAGCCATCTTACTGAGGTTGCCCTGGCTATCGCCCTTGGCACCATCGCTGCGCAGGAAATAGACGTTGCGCCCCGTCGGCGCCACGTAGGTACCAAAGCGCCCTTCAGAGAAATTGGGCAGCGCCGTCCAAGTGGCGTATTCCGGCGTCAGTTGGGCCAGGTCGGCGGCAGTGATGACTTCGTACCCCGCCTTGGTCAATTGCGCCACGAAATCGGCGTAGGCAGCGTCGGCAACGTTTTGGCGGGTGGCCTTGTCAATGCCGGCGATCTGGGTGTGTTGGGAGGTGGACTTCTTTTCCGACAAGGTGTTCACCATCGCCGTTCCCAGCGCACTCAGTGAACCCCATTTGGTGGTGCGCTTGCTCTCGGCGCTTTGGAACTTCTCGTTGGGAAAAGCCACGTTGAAGGCGCTGATGGCAATCCGCTTGGACGCACCCTTGAAGCCATCGATGTGGATGACGTGGAAATCGCCGACGACCTCGATTCCTGTGGGCCCGCCACCGCCACTGCCGAACGCAATTTTTTGCGTCGACATGGCGCCTTTTTGGACCTCGGCTTGGAGCGAGGGGGCAAGGGCGGTCAATGCCACTGCAAACAGGAAACCCACGCGCCGTGTGGTTCGTTTATTTGTCTTCAAAATTCACTCCCTGAAAAAGTCGTTACGCAAAATGACTGGCACTGGCAGAGAAGGCGCCTCAAATCGGGCAACATTTTTTCATCACTCCGCATTCCAACTTTTCAAAAACGCGCTAGCAGAATACCTTAGATCATGCAAAGAGCGCGTCTTTTTCTGTCTTCGTTCCTATTTTGGATGCCCGTCAAACGGAATCCAGCCGGCCATTCTGGTGAATAATGACAGCCAGGCTTGCGCCCAAGCCCCCCCCCTCCACCGGGAAAGTGCGCTACATGCAGGGCACTTCAATCATTCGCAAACCACGTGTTCGGGCTAGGCGCATAAGGAAGGGGCCGCGACATCTGCTCGCAACAAGAGGTTTAGCCATGAAACTATCCGTCCCCGTGTACAGCCTGAAAAGACGGGCAAAAAGTCTGTCCAGAAAAAAAAGATACCGCTGCATGCCGCTTTGAACCGCGTAGCGCAAGATGAAGGGTTTCAAAGTTGGGGTCTGCGCGCGTCTCCGCGTCCCATCCGGCTGACGAATTGTTCTCCCAGTTGATGCCAGGAGATATGGTGTTGCTGGCGGCACGGCCTGGTCACGGCAAGACACTCATGGGGCTGGCGCTCGCCCTGCAATCCGCGCAATCTGGCCGATGCGGATGGTTCTTTTCCCTGGAGTGGAATGCAAATGACCTGTTGAGCGGCTTGCAAACGCTGGGCGAGCCACCGTCTGCCATCAGCGAACGTTTCCAGTTCGACAACTCAGATGCGGTATGCGCCAGCTACATCATTGAGCGCCTTGCCAGCGCAGAGAGCGGTACCTTGGTGCTGATCGACTATCTCTAGGCACTGGACCAAAAACGCGAGAATCCGCCGCTTGCCCAGCAGGTGCAAGCCATCAAAGCCTTTGCGCGACTGCGCGGACTGATTGTTGTGTTCATCTCCCAGATTGACAGGTCTTTTGACTTGGTACTGCAGCCCTTGCCTGGCCTTACCAACATTCGATTGCCCAATCCACTGGATCTCCTGCAATTCGACAAGGCGTGCTTTTTGAACAAGGGCGCAATCCACATGTCGGTGATTAACTGACGCAGTGCAGCGATGCCGCAGCCGTCGCCCCGGCATCACCAATCTTCAAGCCGTACGCGCCCGCCCACCCTTCTCCGCCCAGGTGCGCGTCCAGCGCAGCTGCATGGTGCGCAGCATCACCAGCATCACACAGGCCAGACCGGCGAAGATCACAAAGCCCCAGGCGTAAGTGCCCAGGTACTGCTTGGACAAGCCCATGGCATTCGGTACCAGGCCGCCACCCAAGGCGCCCAGCTCACCAATCATGGAGCCGGCCACGGCCGTGGACAAAGGCCAGCGCAGGGGAACGAGTTGAAACAGCGCGCCGTTGCCCGCACCCAGTGCGGCAAAGCACAGCATCACCAAGAGCGTGGTGGCCACCAGCGAGCCCGTAGCCAGGGCACAGGCGGTGAGCGTGACGGCCACGCAGCCCAGCACTAGGGTCAGCGTGTTGATGCCGCCCCAGCGGTCCGAGATCCAGCCGCCGAACACCCGCAGGGCCGCACCCATAAAGGCCGCCAGCATGGTGAGCTGGCCGGCTTGCACCTTGGAGACGCCGAACTGGTCGTAGTAGTAGGTGGGCAAAAAGGTGGCCAGGCCGATGAAGCCGCCAAAGGTGATGGCGTAAATCAGGCTGAAGGCCCAGCCGTCTTTCTCGAACAGGCAGGCAATGTGTTCCTTGAAGGAAGCGTGAGCATCCAGGTCATCGGGCTCTTTGGCAAACACAATCATCACCACCATGGGGATGCTGATGGCCACGGCCGCCATGCCGTATACCGCGACCCAGCCAAAGGCCTGGGCCAGGGGCGGCGCTATCAGTACCGAGACGGCCGTGCCCACATTACCCGCACCGACCAGGCCCATGGCCAGGCCCTTGTGCTTAGGGGGAAAAGAGCCCGAGCCCAGAGAGAGCGCGACGCCAAAACTCGCGCCTGCAATGCCCAGCAGCACGCCCATGGCCAGCAGGTCGTTGAAGCTCTTCACAAAGAAGAAGCCAAACAGCATGGCCACGGCAATCATGGTCATCTCCACCAGTGTGGCCTTTTTGCGGCCTATGTACTGCGACAACAGACCCAGCGGAAAGCGCATCAGTGCACCGGCCAGAATCGGGATGGACAGCATCAAGCCCTTTTGCGCGGGACTGAGCGAAAAGGTCTCCGAGATGAAGGGTGCCATGGCGCCGTTAAGCACCCAAATGCAGCACGAAAACGCAAAATACAAAAACGCTGCGAACAAAGTTGGGGAATGCCCCGATTTCAAGAAGGTGCGGAAGCCCGCCATGGTGCATTTCTTTCGTGGTTGATGAGGAACACCCCAGCTGTGTGCAAGAAGCGTTCCAGCTTGGGGCGGTCGCCTTAATTCAGTGCGATGCAGGGTACAAAGGCCGGTGGCGGTGTTCGGTCGCCACTGGCCCAGCCGGTTTCTCTCAGCGCTTTTTATGCTGCTTTTTCGACGTGCGCCTGGCGCGTGTACAGGAAGTCGATCACGGCCTTGCGGTAGCCCAGGTACTCGGGGCTGTCGGCCAGGGCCACGCGCGAGCGGGGACGCGGCAGGTCCACGCTGAGCACCTCGCCAATCGTTGCGGCGGGTCCATTGGTCATCATCACGATCTTGTCGGACAGCAGCACGGCCTCGTCCACATCGTGGGTCACCATGACCACCGTGCTTTGGGTGCGCGCCACGATTTCCAGCAGCTCGTCCTGCAGCTTGGCGCGGGTGAGTGCGTCCAGGGCCCCAAAGGGCTCGTCCATCAACAGCACCTTGGGCTCCATGGCCAGGGCGCGGGCAATGCCCACGCGCTGTTTCATGCCGCCGGAGATTTCACCAGGGCGCTTTTGCGCGGCAGCCGTCAGGCCCACCAGCGCCAGGGCGGCGGCGGTGCGGGCCATCAGCTGGGCCTTGTTCTCAGACGCCGCACCGGTACTCTTGGAGGCGGCACCAAAGACGCGCTCCACACCCAAATACACATTCTCGAAACAGGTCAGCCAGGGCAGCAGCGAGTGGTTCTGGAACACCACGGCGCGCTCGGGGCCGGGGCCGGCGATTTCGCGGTTGGCGCAGAGCAGGTGGCCTTGGGTGGGCATGGTCAGGCCGGCAATCAGGTTGAGCAAGGTGGACTTGCCGCAACCGCTGTGGCCGATGAGCGCCACGAACTCGCCCTTGGCCACGGTGAGGTTGATGTCGCGCAGGGCCGGGAAAGAACCCTTTTTGGTCTTGAAGGTCTGGGCCACGCCCTGGACTTCGATGAACTTGCTGTGCATGGTGTCAAAGCTCATGATTTCACCTCTTCGAATGTGAATGCGGTTGCGATTTTGATCAGGGCGTATTCCAGCATCAGGCCGACAATGCCAATGACGAAGATGGCGATGATGATGTTCTTGACGTTGAGGTTGTTCCACTCGTCCCAGACCCAGAAGCCAATGCCCACGCCACCGGTCAGCATCTCTGCGGCCACGATCACCAGCCAGGCCGTGCCCACGGCCAGGCGCACGCCGGTCAGCATGTAGGGCAGCACCGAGGGGAACAGGATCTTGGTGACGATCTTCCACTCAGACAGGTTGAGCACGCGGGCCACGTTCATATAGTCCTGCGGCACACGTTGCACACCGACTGCGGTGTTGATAACCATGGGCCAGATCGAACAAATAAAAATGGTCCAGATGGCCGCCGGATTCGCACCCTTGAATACCAAGAGGCCAATCGGCAACCAGGCCAGGGGCGAGACCGGGCGCATCAGGCTGATGAGCGGGTTGAACATGCGGCTCAGAAAATCAAAGCGGCCAATCAGAAAGCCCGCTGGTATGCCCACCAGCGCTGCCAGGCCAAAGCCAAGTGCCACGCGCTGCAAGGAGGCCAGCACATTCCAGCCCACGCCTTGGTCGTTGGGGCCCTTGCGGTAGAACGGATCGCTGAAGATGCTGATGGCCTGCTTGGCCGTGTCCCAGGGCGTGGGGATGCTGCCGGCCGTGCCCATGCTGACCAGAGACCAGATCAGCACCAAGAGCACCAGGCCCAGCACCGGTGGCATCACGGCCATCACCAGGCCGTTCCAGTCAAAGCCGGGCTTGGCGGAAGCCGGTGCCGGTGCGGCAACCGGGGTTGCCACAACAGCCGCAGCCGCTACCGTCTTCTTCATGACAGCCACGTCTTCGGCCGCAGCGGCCAAGGGGGAATGAAAAACAGCGCTCACCATGATGGGCTCCTTTGTGTGCAGAACAAAAACTCAGACCTTGATCTTGAAACCGTCGGCGTATTTCTTGGGATCCTTGCCATCCCAGACCACGCCGTCCATCAGCTTCGATGTACGCATCGCATCCTTGGGCACAGGCGTCTTGGTCAGCGTGGCGGCCTGCTTGTAGATATCGATCTGGTTGATCTGCTTGGCAACCGTCAGGTAGTCAGGATGTTCCTTCAGCAGACCCCAGCGTTTTTGCTGCGTGAGGAACCACATGCCGTCTGACAGGTAGGGGAAGTTCACCGCGCCTTCGTTGTAGAACTTCATGTAGTTGGGGTCGTCCCAGGTCTTGCCCATGCCGTTCTGGTAGCGGCCCAGAATGCGCTGGTTGATGGCATCCACGCTGGTGTTCACATAGCTCTTGTCGGCAATGGTTTCGGCCATCTTGTTCTTGTTCTGCAGGCCGGCATCAATCCACTTACCGGCTTCCAGAATGGCGGCCGTCGCAGCGCGGCAGGTGTTGGGGTATTTCTTGGCAAAGTCGCCGGTGGTGCCCAGCACTTTTTCCGGGTGGTCTTTCCAGATGTCCTGGGTGGTGGCAGCGGTCACGCCAATGCCGTCGATGATGGCGCGGTGGTTCCAGGGCTCGCCCACGCAGAAGCCATCCATATTGCCCACGCGCATATTGGCCACCATTTGCGGCGGCGGCACGGTGATCACCTTGGAGTCGCTCATGGGGTTGATGCCATTGGCCGCCATCCAGTAGTACAGCCACATGGCGTGGGTGCCGGTGGGGAAGGTTTGCGCAAAGGTGTATTCGCGTTTTTCAGCAGCCATCAGCTTGGCCAGGCCGGGTCCGTCGACTGCGCCCTTGTCGGCCAGCTTCTTGGACAGCGTGATGGCCTGGCCGTTGTTGTTCAAGGTCATCACGGTGCCGCCGCCGCAGATGGTGGCCAACATGCGCGTGGGCAATATGGACGGCTTCTGCGTGGGTGAGCCCTGGAACCACCGCGCCATCATCGACGGCATTGGCGTCACCGCCACCACCACGCAAGACATCTGGAAAGACCACCCCGAGAAGGTGCTGGGCACCACGGCCGAGTTTGTGAAGAAGTACCCCAACACGGCACGTGCCGTGACCGCAGCCATCATCGAGGCCGGCCAGTGGATCGACGCCAGCTTGCAAAACAAGCTGAAGATGGCCGAGACCATCGCCGACAAGAGCTACGTCAACACCAGCGTCGATGCCATCAA
>JAYVNF010000396.1:0-10697 GCA_043758575.1 Rhodoferax sp. | reverse complement strand
CCCTGAGCTGGCAGCATTCCAGGTGTCCGTGCTCTCCCAAAAGTGGAACTGGTCCACCGCACGCTGTGAAGGCGTGCGCAGCGGCGTTTTCAGGGCATCAAAATAGTCCTGCACCGTGGTGTAGGTGCTGGGGTCCAGCACTGGCACATCGCGGTACCACAGATAGGTTTCGTTGATGAAGGAACGCAGATAGGCCTTCTCCTGTGCCAGCGTACCCTGGCGGTCGGCCGTGTTGGGGCGTGGCTTTGCACACAAATTGGCCAGGCTGGCGGAAGGGGCAAACGCGGTGGCAGTGGGCGTGATCGACGCGGCGCCGCCCCCACCGCCGCCACAGGCTGTCAGCAGTGCGCACAGGCATGCGCCCAGTACAAGCAGGGAGCGCGAGGCCGTGCGTGCGGCCAGAAAACAGAGCAAGGGGTTCATGGTGTGGTGCCCAAGGGGTTGCAAAACAGCCACTGTGCCGCGCGATGTCCCCTTCTACACACAGGTTTATCCCGCCTTGAACGGTGTGGGCCGGCTAGGGCTGACGCGTCGGCAACTCCAGCTGCAGCCGCACCGGCCCGCTGGCGTCTGCACCCAGGGCCACACTGCGCTGCGCAACAGACTGCAGCACCCAGCCCTCTTCCAGTTGCGCACCGATTCGGTAGGGTTTGGCTGGCTTGCCGTCCACAGACAGCAGGGCCACGCCCTTGCCGCCACCCAGGGCGACCACGCCGGTCAGGCGAAAGCGGCTGGCGGCATCCGGCGCAACGGCCACGTCGGTGGCTGCCACACCGGCACCCAGCAGGCGGGCCAGACTGGTGGCGTCGACGACGGGCACATCGTCACTGCTGGCAAGCAAAGGCAGGACCGGGCCAGTGGCCGGTACCGGCCAGCGCATGACCCAGAACACCACGCTGGCGGCCAGCAACAGGGCCACACCAAAGGCGGCAAGGCGGGGCATCCAGGGTTTCCAGGCGGGCATGTGCATATTCGCGATTATCATGGTGTCGCATTAGTCGCACTGGGTGTACTCCATGAAATTTCTTGTTTCCTTTTCCCACAGCAGCCGCCGCAGCGGCCGCATCCCTGGCATCCGCCGCGGCTTTACCCTGATCGAGTTGATGGTGGTGCTGGTCATCATCGGCGTGCTGGCCGCGCTGATCGTGCCCAATGTGCTGGACCGCGCCGATGACGCCCGCGTCACCGCCGCCAAGACCGATGTCGGCAACCTGATGCAGGCCCTCAAGCTCTACAAGCTGGACAACCAGCGTTACCCCAGCAGTAATCAGGGCCTGCAGGCCCTGATGGCCAAACCCACGGTCGATCCGGTGCCCCCCAACTGGAAGCCCTACCTGGACAAGCTGCCCACCGACCCCTGGGGCGGCAGCTATCAGTACCTGAACCCTGGCATCAAGGGCGAGGTGGACGTGTTGTCGCTGGGCGCAGACGGCAAGCCCGGCGGCGAAGGCAAAGATGCGGATATTGGCAGCTGGCAGTAAAGCCCGGCCTGGCCCAGCGCCATCCAGGCAGCCGCGTGGCTTCACGCTGATTGAGCTGCTGGTGGTGCTCAGCATCATCGCCATTGCCAGTGCTGGCGTGGCCTTTTCCATGCGCGACAGCGCCCAGACCCAGCTGGAGCGTGAAGCCCAGCGCCTGGCTGCCCTGCTGGAGTCGGCCCGGGCGCAGTCGCGCACCCGGGGTGTGGCGGTGGTCTGGCGCAGCACGGCCACGGGTTTTCAATTTGACGGTCTGCCGCCTGGCAGCCTGCCTTCCAGCTGGCTGGATCGCAGCACCACACTGGCCCCTGGCAGCCGCCTGGAGCTGGGCCCCGACCCCATCATCGCCGCCCAGTCCGTCACCCTGCGCAACCTGCAGCAAAGTGCGCTGGCCTGGCGCGTCGGCACCGACGGCCTGCGCCCCTTCGCCCTGCAAATGGCGGACACGCCAGACGCCAGCGCCGTCGCCCCCGCTGCAGCAGGCGCAGCGCCGTGAACCGCCCTCAGCGCCCGGGCAGAAAGGCTGCCAGCCGCTCCGGCTTTACCCTGATTGAGGTGCTGGTGGCCCTGGCCATTGTGGCGATTGCGCTGGCGGCCGGGCTCAAGGCCACGGCCTCGCTGGCCCAGAACGCGCAGCGCCTGTCGGACGTGATGCTGGCGCAAATCTGCGCCGAAAACGAACTCATCAAGCTGCGCCTGGCGCGCCAGCTGCCCGGCGTGGGTGACTCCAGCAGCGACTGCGAACAGGGCGGAGAGGTGATGCAGGTGCAGGACACGGTGCGGCCCACACCCAACCCCAACTTCCTGCGTGTGGACACCCGGGTGTTCAAGCAGGCGCAGGCGCTGTTCCAGATCACCACTGTGATGGGGCGCAACTGATGGCGCGGCGTCAAGCAATAAAGGGCCGTTGGCAGTCGCGCCGCCCGCGTGGCCTGCGCGGCTTCACCCTAGTGGAGCTGCTGGTGGCCCTGATGGTGATGGCCCTGCTCAGCCTGATGAGCTGGCGCGGCCTGGACGCCATGGGCCGCGCCCAGACCCAGACCCAGGCCCGTGCCGACGACCTGCTGGCCCTGCAGGCCGGGCTGGCCCAGTGGGGCGCAGATCTGGATGCCATGGCCAGCGAGCTGACCAATACCCGCGCCATCAACTCCCTGCCCAGCCCGCTGGAGTGGAACGGCCTGGTGTTTCGCATCACCCGCTACAGCGGTGGTTCTGGTGCTGGTGGTGGCCCGGGTGCAGACAACTCCGGGGCCGACTCCGGCCTGCGCGTGGTGGCGTGGACCCTGGGTGAGGACCAGGGCCGCAAGGCCTGGCTGCGCTGGCAATCGCCGTTGCTGCACAGCCGCGCGGCCCTGCAGGAGGCCTGGCTGCAGGCCGGCGTCTGGGCGCAAAGCCCAAGTGCCGACAGCCGCACGCGCCAGGTCAGCATTGTTCCGCTGGTGGACTGGCAGGTCTTTTATTACCGCGGCGGTGCCTGGAGCAACCCAGGCTCCAGCACCGAGGCCAGCGCCGTCAACCCGGACGGCGTGCGCCTGATCCTGAACCTGCCCGAGGGCCTGCCGCTGGTCGGCAAGATCACGCGCGATTGGATTCGCCCCACCGCCGTGGGTGCCAAGTCATGAAAAAGCCCGCCCGCAACCGGCCTGCAGGCTGGGTCCGGCAACGGGGTGTGGCCTTACTCACCGCCATGCTCACCGTGACCCTGGTCGCCACCTTTGCCGCGGCGGCCCTGTGGCAACAGTGGCGCAGTGTGGAGATCGAGGCGGCCGAGCGCAGCCGCACGCAAATGCAGTGGGTGCTCAATGGCGCGCTGGACTGGGCCCGGCTGATCCTGCAGGAGGACGCGCGCAACGGCGATATCGACCACCTCTCCGAGCCCTGGGCCCTGCCCCTGCAGGAGGCGCGTCTGTCGAGCTTTCTGGCGCTGGATGCCAACAACAGCGATGACGCCATGGAGGCCTTTCTGTCCGGCCAGATCAGCGATCAGCAAGCCCTGCTGAACGTGCGCAACCTGGTGCAGGACGGCAAGCCCAACGCCGGCTCCACGCGCGCCTTCGGGCGCCTGTTCACCCAGCTCAACCTGCCGCGCAGCCAGCTGCAGTTGCTGGTGGACCAGCTGCTCGCCAGCGATGCAGCCAGTGCCGACCCCAAGGACGGCAGCCCGGGTGCCACCCCGTCCGCCTCGCCCGCGCAGTCGGGCCAGGCCGATGCTCCGCTCAAGCCCTACCGCATGGAGCAACTGGTCTGGCTGGGCCTGCCTGCCAGCACGGTGCGGGCCCTCAGGCCCTATGCCACGCTGCTGCCGGTAGCCACGCCGGTAAACCTGAACACCGCTGCCGCCGAAGTGATTCACGCCGCAGTGCCGGACCTGGACCTGGCGCGCGCCCAGCAGCTGGTGGCGCAGCGTGCCACCGCCCACTTCAAGAATGTGGCCGAGGCGCTCAAGGCGGCCGGCCTGACGGATGCCGACCTCACCTTGCTGGACGCCAAGGACTACAGCGTGGGCACGCACTACTTTGCCGTGCGCGGGCGCTTGCGCCTGGGCGAGAGTGCGGTGCAGGAGGTCTCTCTGGTCGAGCGCAACGGCTCGGCGGTCAAGGTGGTGTGGCGCCAACGGGAGGCGCTGGAGCTCCAGCGCACGCCTTCCCTACAATGAGCACCACAAGCACCATGTCCACACTGATACTTACGCTCCCGCTGACCAGTGGCCCCACCACGCCCGAATACGACTACGTGCTCAGCCGCGATGGTCTGCACGCCGACTCCAGCGGACGGGCGAGCGCCGCCCTGCTACCCACCCAGGGCACACGCGGTGCCGAGGTGGTAGCGGTGGTGCCGGCACGTGCGCTCTCCTGGCACCGGGTGAGCCTGCCCGAGCGCGTGCTGCGCAGCCTGCTGGGCAGCCGCGCCGAGCCAAACCGGGTGCGTGCGGTGCTGACGGGTGTGTTGGAAGAGCATTTGTTGGACGAGCCCGAGCGTCTGCACTTTGCACTGTTTGCCGCCGCGCCCAGTGCCGATGCCGAGGCGCAAAGCGCCTGGGTCGCCGTGTGTGAACGCGCTTGGCTGCAAGCCAGCCTGCAGGCCCTAGAAGCGGCGGACCGTGCGGTGGACCGCATCGTCGCCGAATGCACCCCGGTGCTGGCCGGCCATGCCCGCGCCCTGCTCAGCGACGCCCTGGAGCCGGCGCAAATGCTGCTGTGCACCGCCGATGGCGTCAGCCTCTTGCCCCTGCTGCCCGCCACCCTGGGCCTGGCCCTGGCCCAGAGCAATCTGGAAGTGTTTGCCGAACCCGCCGCCATGGAAGCGGCGCAAGCCAGCTTTGGCAACCAGGTGGTGCTGCAGGGCCGCGACCAGCGCCTGTTGCAGGCGGCGCAGTCACCCTGGAACCTGGCGCAACTCGAACTCAGTGCCTCGCCGCGCGGGCGCCTGCAAAAGCGCCTGGCCGCAGGCTGGCAACAGCTGCTGCAGGCGCCCGCCTGGCGGCCGCTGCGCTGGGGCCTGCTGGCCTTGCTGCTGGTGCAGCTGGTGGCCCTGAATGCGCTGGCCTGGCAGCAGCGCCGCGCCCAGGATGCGCAGCGCAGCGCCATCCAGGGTGTGCTGCAGCAAACCTTCCCCGAGGTGCGCCTGGTGATTGATGCGCCACTGCAAATGCAGCGTGCCGTGGACGATTTGGCGCGCGCCCATGGCGTGGGCGCGGACACCGACGTGGGCCGCGTCTTCGCCATCCTCTCGGCGCAGGCGCCCAAGAGCCTGAGCCTGTCGGCCATTGCGCTGGGTGCCAAGGAACTGCGCTTGAGCGCCAGCGGCCTGGACCCGGCGCAGGCCCAAGCCCTGATCGCCAGTCTGGATGCGCGCGGCCTGCGGGCGCAGTGGCAGGACGGGCAACTGCTGATCACCCCCAAGGAGTCCCGCTGATGGCCCCAAGCTCCTCCCAGCGCCCGGCCATGGCCTGGCTTGGCCTGTTGCAGACCCGCTATGCCGCCCTCGGTGTGCGCGAACAGCGCGGCCTGCTGCTGGCCGCACTGGCACTGGCCGCCCTGCTGCTGTGGAGCGTGGCGCTGGCTCCGGCCCTGCGCACGCTGCAAAGCGCCGACGCGCAAAACGCCCAGCTGGCATCCACACTGGAGCGCATGCAGGCCCTGCAAACACGCGCCCTGGCGCTGCAGGCCACGCCCCTGGTGGCGCCGCAGGAAAGCCTGAAGGCCCTGAAGGCCGCCGCCGACGCACTGGGCAAAGCCGCCACCCTGCACGTGATCGGCGAGCAGGCCACCCTGAGCCTGAAACAGGTCAGCGCCCAAAGCCTGGCGCCCTGGCTGGCACCGCTGGCCGGCAGTGGCCCCAGCCCCTTCGAGACCCATTTGCAGCGCGATGCCAGCAGTGCGGAGCCGCTGTGGAGTGGCACCCTGGTGTTTCGTCTGCCGGCACAAAAGCCTGCGGCGCAGTAACACGCAGCACCCACGCGCAGCAACCGCCCATCCGCCATGGCCCGCCCCCTCCCCCGCACCCGCAACGCCGCCCCGACCGCCAGCCCTGGCGTGTGGCGCTGGGCCACGGCCGGCGGCGTGCTCGGCCTGATCGGTGCCACGCTTTTGTTTGCGCCGGCCCTCTGGGTTGCACGCGCCGCCTATGCCGCCAGCGATGGCCGGGTGGTGCTGCAGGACAGCCGGGGCACGCTGTGGCATGGCTCGGCCCAGCTCGGTTTCAGTGGCGGCACCGGCAGCAACGACGCGGCCCGCCTGCCCGGCCGTGTGCAGTGGGACCTGGGCCTGGGCCTGGGCCGCCTGCACCTGGCCCTGCGGGCCGACTGCTGCACCCCACAGCCGCAGCAGCTCACGCTGACGCCGGGCCTGCGCAGCTGGCGCCTGGATATTGCAGCCGGTGAATCGACCTGGCCGGCCGCCGTGCTGGCCGGTCTGGGAACGCCCTGGAACACGGTGCAGCTGCAGGGTCCGCTGGTCCTCACAACCACGGGCCTGAGCCTGGCCTCCGCCGTGGACCGCGTCCAGGTCCAAGGCAGCCTGAGCATGGACTTGCCGCACATCAGTTCGCGCCTGTCTACCCTGCGCCCGCTGGGCAGCTACCAGCTGCAGCTGCAAGGTGGCGAGCAGCCCACCCTGAGCCTGCGCACTGTGGAAGGTAGCCTGCAACTGCAGGGCGTGGGCCACTGGACCGCGGCCCATCTGCGCTTTGAGGGCGAGGCCCGTGCCGATGCGGACCATGAAGCCGAGCTTTCCAATCTTCTCAACATCATGGGGCGGCGCGATGGCGCGCGCTCCGTCATTACCCTGGGCTAGCCGCATGCACCACTCATTGCCCCCCTCTCTTCTTCGCCGCCACACGCGCGCCACTGCCCTCGCGGTGACCCTGGCACTGGCTTGTGGCCTGCTGGCACAGGCGCAACCGAATGCGGCAAATACCACCAAAGGTGCGGCGGCGCGGGGTACCCCGGTCACCCTGAATTTTGTGAATGCCGAGATCGAGGCCGTGGCCCGCGCCATGTCCAGCATGACCGGGCGCCAGGTGGTGGTGGACCCGCGCGTCAAGGGCACCATCACCCTGACCAGCGACCAGCCGATGTCGCCGGCGCGCGCCTACAACCAGTTTCTGGCGGCACTGCGCCTGCAGGGCTTTACCGTGGTCGAGTCGGCCGGGCTGGACAAGGTGGTGCCCGAGGCCGATGCCAAGCTGCAAAGCGGCGCCGTCAGCGCCGATGGTGCGACCAAGGGGGGGGCTGGCGGTGTCGTGGGCAACCAGATCGTGACGCAGATTTTCAAGCTCAACTTTGAGAGTGCGGCCAACCTGCTGCCGGTGCTGCGCCCGCTGATCAGCCCCAACAACGTCATCAACGTCAACCCCGGCAACAACTCGCTGATCATCACCGACTACGCTGACAACCTGCAGCGCATCGCCCGCATCATTGCGGTCAGCGACGTGGCCAATGGCAGCGACCTGGAAATCCTGCCGCTCAAATACGCCATTGCCAGCGACCTGGCGCCCCTGGTGCTGCGCCTGGTGGACAGCGGCAGCGCCAGCGCTGCACCGGCGGCCGGCCAAGCCGACAGCGGCTTCAAGACCACCATCATTGCCGAGCCGCGCAGCAATGCGCTGATCGTGCGCGCCGCCAATCCGGCCCGCGTCTCGCTGGTGAAGTCGCTGGTGGAGCGACTTGATCAGCCCACCGTGCAGGGCGACGGCGGTAGCGGCAACATCCATGTGGTGATGCTGAAAAACGCCGATGCCACCAAGCTGGCCAACACCTTGCGCGGCGTCATGTCGGGCGAGGTGCGCAGTAGCACGGCCGGCACCGCAGCAGGTGCCAGCGCCGCTGCCGCCACCCCCGCATCCCAAGGCACCACCGGCGGCCAGATCCAGGCCGATGTGGCGACCAACGCCCTGATCATCACCGCGCCCGATCCGCAGTACCGCCAGCTGCGCGCCGTGATCGACCAGCTCGACGCGCGCCGGGCCCAGGTGTTTGTGGAGAGCCTGATTGCCGAGGTCAATGCCGACCGCGCCGCCGAATTTGGCATCCAGTGGCAAGGCCCCATCGGCAAGGCCGGTGACTCGGCCATTGGCCTCTTGGGCACCAACTTTGGCGCCGGTGCCAAAAACATCCTGGGCCTGGCCACGGGTGCTGCCACCGGCACCCTGCCCGCAGCCGGCCTGAACCTGGGTGTGGCCACACAGAACAACGGCGTCTACACACTGGGCTTTCTGGCGCGCTTTCTGGAGCAGAACGGCGACGGCAACATCCTGTCCACACCCAATTTGCTGACCCTGGACAACGAGGAAGCCAAGATCGTCATCGGCCAGAACGTGCCCTTTGTCACCGGCCAGTACACCAACGCCACCACCAGCAGCAGCGGCACGGTCAACCCCTTCCAGACCATTGAGCGCAAGGACGTGGGCCTGACCCTGCGCGTGAAGCCGCAGATCAGCGAGAACGGCACCGTCAAGCTGTCCATCTTCCAGGAGGTCTCCAGCGTGCAGGCTTCCAGTGTCAACTCCAGCACCGGCCTGATCACCAACAAGCGCTCCATCGAATCCAATGTGCTGGTGGAAGACGGCTCCATCGTGGTGCTGGGCGGGCTGCTGCAGGACACCTATTCCGGCAACAACGACCGCGTGCCCGGCCTGGCCGATATCCCGTTTCTGGGCGCCCTGTTCCGCAGCGAAGCGCGCAGCCGCAGCAAGACCAACCTGATGGTGTTCCTGCGCCCGGTGGTGATACGCGATGCCAACTCCAGCGATGTGCTCTCCAACAGCCGCTACGAGCAGATGCGTGGCATCCAGCAAGATGGACAGCCCCTGCCCAGCAAGGTGATACCGATCAACGATGCGGCCATCATGCCCGTAGCCCCCCCGGTCAAGCCCAAGCGGCTGCCAGCCGCTGCAGGCGGCGGAGCACCCGCTGCCACCGAGCCGCTGGTGGCACCGGCCACGGCCACGCCGGTTCAGTAAGCCAGCGCCCATAGCATGGCCGCACGCTACCCCCTGCCCTACGCCTTTGCCCGCAACCAGCAGCTGCTGCTGGAGCAGGAGGGCGAGACCCTCACGCTCTGGCTGCATGCCCAAACGCCCCCGGACGGCATCAGCGAGACCCTGCGCAAATACCCGACCCACCAGGTCGAGCTGCTCAGTGCCGACGTGCTGCAGCAGCGCATCAGCGCCGCCTACGCGCAAGGCGAATCGAGCGCCGCCTCGGTGGTGAGTGAAGTTCAAAGCGATGCGGACCTGAGCCGCATGATGCAGGAGCTGCCGGCCGTGGAAGACCTGCTGGAGAGCGCGGGGGATGCGCCCATCATCCGCATGCTCAATGCCTTGCTGACGCAGGCCGCGCGCGACGGCGCCAGCGACATCCACATCGAGCCCTACGAGCGCCACAGCAGCGTGCGCTTTCGTGTGGACGGCACCTTGCGCGAGGTGGTGCAGCCGAACCGCGCCCTGCATGCCGCACTGATCTCACGCCTGAAGATCATGGCCCAGCTCGACATCTCGGAGCGGCGCCTGCCGCAGGACGGGCGCATCTCGCTGCGCATAGGCACGCGCGCCATGGACGTGCGCGTCTCGACCTTACCCAGCGCGCATGGCGAGCGCGCCGTGCTGCGCCTCTTGGACAAGAGCCAGGGCGCGCTGAATCTGGAATCGGTGGGCATGCAGGGCGACATCCTCAAGCGCATGGAAGGCCTGATCGCCCAGCCCCACGGCATCATCCTGGTGACCGGCCCGACCGGCTCGGGCAAGACCACCACGCTGTACGCCGCCCTGTCCCGGCTGGACGCCAGCCGCAGCAACATCATGACGGTGGAAGACCCAATCGAGTACGAGCTCGCCGGCGTCGGCCAGACGCAGGTCAACGCCAAGATCGACCTGACCTTCGCCAAGGCCTTGCGCGCCATCCTGCGCCAGGACCCGGACGTGATCATGATCGGCGAGATCCGCGATTACGAGACCGCCCACATCGCCATCCAGGCCTCGCTCACCGGCCATCTGGTGCTGGCCACGCTGCACACCAACGATGCACCCAGTGCTGTGACGCGCCTGATCGACATGGGGGTGGAGCCCTTTCTGTTGAGCTCCAGTCTCTTGGGTGTGCTGGCCCAGCGCCTGGTGCGCAAGCTCTGCACGCAGTGCCAGGGTGTTGGTTGCGCCCAGTGTTCGCAAACTGGCTACCAGGGCCGTACCGGTATTTTTGAATTGATGGTGACCGATGACGCCCAACGCGCGCTGATTCATCGGCGGGCATCGGATGCCGAGTTGCGCACGGCGGCGTTGGACGCTGGCATGGTGCTGATGCGTGACGACGGTGCGCGGCTGGTGCAGTCGGGTGTGACTTCGCCGGAGGAGTTGCTCAGGGTGACGCGGGACTAAAGGTTCTTTTGTCCTGCCTACGTGTTTGGACGCCTTGCCTTCTGTCACGCCTTCGTGTGGGTGCGTCTAGCCTTCTGTTTCGCCTGCGTGTGGGTGCGCAGAATGGGTAAGGGTGGGCTCCTCATGGTGGCTACCACAAATCGTCACCCACCCTTACCCATCCTGCTCACAGCGGTGTTGCTTCACTTGGCGAGAAATACCGCATAGCAAGCGGCGCGCGAGGGCGTTGTAGTAAGGGGAGTTGGGGCCTTAGGGCAACGCTGAAGTAGCCCCTGTTTTTCAGTGCGCTGCTCTGACCCATTGCGCATGGTGATATTTCGGCGGAATCCGATACGTTTCGAATCCCAA
>JAYVNF010000395.1:0-3493 GCA_043758575.1 Rhodoferax sp. | reverse complement strand
CGTCGTGCATGCGGCTGCTGGCGCAGCCCAGCAGCAGGACAGCGCAGGCCACCAGGGTGAGCCCCTTGAGCCGGAGTAGGTGTGTGGTCATCGTGGGGCTCCCGAAACGGTGAGGATTTGCCGGGTTTTCAAGGGCAGATAGGTCAGGGTGATCTGCTGCGGTGTGATGCTGTCCACGCTGTAGGTGCCCTCCAGCGTGTCGCCGGCGGCCACCACCAGGAGCGACTCCCCCCGGGCCAAAAAGGCCTTGGGCTGGGTCACACCCAGGCCCTGTTCGAGCAGGCCGACAAAGGTGAACGGCAGCGGTGGCGCGGTGGGCGCCGCCGGAGCTGGCGGTGGCGGCGGTGGCGCCGGGGGTGCCGCTTTGGGTGGCGGCGGCAGCCAGCTCACCGGAGCAAAGGCATCGCCGCCCGGGCCGGACGCGTTCTGCGGGCGCGGCGGTGCCTGCAGTGTGGGATCGCGTTCGGGCGCCGGCTGCGCCGTGTCGGCCAGGGGGGCGCGGTGTGTAGCCGGCTGAGCGGGCGTGCTGGCTGTGCCCACAACAACATCAGGACCGTTGCCAGCGCTGTCCGGCGCGCTCGGGGGGGCCTGCCACCATTGCTCACCGACCCGAAAGCTGGCGCCCGCGGCCAGCACCAGCACCAGCAGCAAGAGCCAGCGCACATAGCGCTTGGGCTGAGGGGGTAGCAGGGCCATGGCCATCACCTCCGGTAGACAAAGGTAAAGCGGATGGCGGCCTCCAGCACGGTGCTGTCGGCGCTGCTGCGCGCCATGCGCAGCTCGTCCATGGACGCATTGGGCAGGGCGCGCAACACGTCGGTACTGAAGTCGCGGATGGCGCCGTAGTCGGCATGCACCGGGAAGGTGGCGGTGTAGCTGGCCAGCGGCTCATTGGCCTCCTGTTTGAATTTGTATTCGCCGCGTGGCAGCAGAATGTTGTGCGCAGCGGCGCTGCGAAACACCTGTTCCAGGTCGTCTGCGCTGGCGCTCAGGGGCGGGAAAGCCAGCACAAAGTCCTTGACCTGTTCACCCAACGGCATGGCTGCCGGCGCGGGTGCGGCTGGCAGCGGGCGGGCGGCGCGTTGGGCGCTCACGCTGGCCTGCAGGGCAACCTCCTGGCGCTGCAGTTCCAGCACCCACAGGCCCAGCAGCAGCGCGAGCAGCAGCAGTGCCAGAGCCAGCAGGTGGTAGGCCCCCAGGCGCCGCAGCAGGCGCTGCCACAGGCCGGACAGCGCCGCTCTCATGGGGTGTCTCCCCAGTGGCCTTCCAGCTGGAAGCGCAGCGGCGTGCCCGGCGCCTGCGCCTGCAACTGGTGCGACAGCAGCAGCACGTCGTGCAGGCGGGCGTCGGCTTGCAGGGTGCGCAGGTAGACCAGCATCTGCGCTGCGGTGGCGGCTTCGGCGGTGAGGGTGACGCTGCGTTTGCTGGCCGAGGGTTCCACCGACAGCAGGGCCACGCTGGCCGGTGTGGCCTCCAGTGCCGCCAGCAGCTCGGTCCAGGGCGTGGCCATGTTGCGCGCGGTCTTGCGCACAAACTGCACCTGCGCCAACTCCAGCGGGTCACGCCGTTGCGGCTTGGCGCTGGCCACTGCGGCCTTGGCCGGCGGGCTGCGCAATGCGGCCAACTGCGCCGACTGGTGCGCCAACGCGCCCAGGCTGTGCGCCAGTGCCCACAGGCTCAAGCCCAGTGCCGCTGCGCACACCAGCAACAGCAGCTGGCTGGCCACGGGTATGCGGCGCGCGCCGGGCGCAAATTCCAGCTGCAGGGGCGGGTGCAGGCGGGCGGGCTTCATGCTTGCTCCAGCTGCCAGTCCAGCACTTTCCAGCGCGCCGAAGGGGCCAGGGCCTGCGGTTCGCGCGCCAGCAGCACAAAGTCGTTCAGCTCTTGGGCGGGTTGGCCCAGGCTGGCCAGCAAGCGGTCCACGCGCTGGTCCAGCGCGCTGTTGGGTGTGTTGTCGGGTGTGCTGTTCGGTGCGGCCACCGGCAGAGCCCAGCGGCCGTGGCTGAGGGCCATGATGGAGCCGTGCTCTGCGCAGGCGATCAGGCCATAGCCGACACCGCCACCCACCCCGGCCTGGCTATCGGCCTGGCCAGCGCTATCGGTCTCCACCACGCTGAATACGCCACTGCCCTGGTGCAGGGCGTAGGCGTAGCGGCTCCAGTGCGCGCAGAAGGCCGGTTGCAGGGAGTGCAGGTGCAGGCCGTGCTGCTTGGCCGCCTGCACCACGGCGTCGATCAGGCTTTGCTCCATGGCGCACAGCAGCAGGTGCTGCAGGTCGGGCTGCAGCTGCCAGCGCACCGCCTGGTCGGCGGCGGCGTCGCCCAGCAGTTCGGCCACGCAGCCCTGGGCAATGGCTTGCAGCTGCTGTGCGCTGTAGCTGGCGTAGTGGCCGGCCACCACGTCGAAGTGCACCAGGGCATTGGCCACACTCACCTGCAGCCCGGCCTGGGCCAGGTCGCCTTGCTGCTGCAGCTCGCCCAAGAGCGCCTGCAGTGCCTGAGCCAGAGGCGTGCTGCGGCCCGAGCTGATGTGAATGGCGCCGGCGCGGCGCTGGCGCCAGCTCGGGCGCAGCGTGGCATGCAGCTGCTGGGCATCGATCTGCAGTTCCAGCGTTTTATTCCACAGGTGTGACACGGTTGATCTCCTCCAGCGTGGTTTCGCCATTCAGGGCCAGGGCGACGGCGGCCTCGCGCAGGCTGGTAAAGCCGGCACTGCGCGCTGACTGGCGGATGTGCGAGAGCGCGGCGCGCTGCACCAGCTGCTCGCGCAGGATGTCGCTGATGGGCAGGGTTTCCGCAATCGCGCGGCGGCCCTTGTAGCCGGTGCCACGGCAGTGCGCACAGCCCAGGCCGCGGCGCCAGCCGGCCAGGGCGGCACGCTCGGCGCTGACACCGCTGCGCCGCAGCAAATCGGGCGCCACCGCGCAGGCGGCACTGCACTGCGGGCAGTTCATGCGCAGCAGGCGCTGGGCCACGATGCCGTTGAGCGCGGCCACCAAGCTGTAGCTGTCCACGCCCATGTTGGCAAAGCGGCCTATGACGTCAAACACATTGTTGGCGTGCACCGTGGTGAAGACCTGGTGGCCGGTCAGCGCCGCTTGTACGGCGATGTGGGCGGTCTCGGCATCGCGGATTTCGCCGACCATGATTTTGTCCGGGTCGTGGCGCAGGATGGAGCGCAGGCCGCGCACAAAGGTCAGGCCTTTTTTTTCATTCACCGGGATCTGCAACACGCCGGGGAGCTGGTATTCGATCGGATCTTCGATGGTGACGATCTTGTCCAGCCCGGTGTTGATTTCCGACAGCGCCGCATACAGGGTGGTGGTCTTGCCGCTGCCGGTCGGGCCGGTGACCAGCAGCAGGCCATAGGGGATTTGCGAGGCCTCGCGGATGAAGTGCAGCACCGGGCTGGCAAAGCCCAGGGTGTCCAGGGTGAGGGCGTGGAACTGGCCGGTCAGGTGCTTGCGGTCCAGCACCCGCAGCACCGCGTCTTC
>JAYVNF010000394.1:0-3509 GCA_043758575.1 Rhodoferax sp. | reverse complement strand
CATGAAGGCCAGCCAGGTCGCCAGGCCCACCAGCAGGCTGGTAAACAGCTGCACCAGCATGTAGCGCTGGATCTGGTCGTGGATCTGGTTGAGGGCCTGCAGGGTCAGGCGTTTGGCGTGTAGCGTGGGGCCGGCCAGGCGTAGCACCTTGCGCCTGAAGCTGTCGCCCGAGGCAATCAAGAAGAAGGTGATGAGGGCCACCATGCCGGCCTGACCCAGGGTCTCCAGCAGGCCTATGGTGCCGCTCCAGAAATAGTCCTTGATGTCAAAGCGCGGCTTTTCTATTTGCACCCGCTGCACGCCACGGCTCATGGGCGCACCCTGGGTCGAGTCCGCGGCGGCCTGCTCCAGGCGGGCGGCGGCTTTTTGCACGGTGGTGAAGGTGTTGTCGCCGCCGCTGCGCGAGGCGTGCGCCAGCTGGTTGAGTTTTTGCGCCGCCTGCGGCAGCAACTCCACCAGCTTGCTGGCGCTGTCGCTGAGCGCGTAGGCACCCCAGGCCATGCCCAGCACAATGCCGACCACCAGCACGGCCGCGCTGAGCACGCGCGGAATGCGGCGCAGCTGTAGCCAGTCGACGATGGGCGAGAGCGCATAGCTGAACAGCATGCCCACCAGGAGCGGAATGAAAACCGCGCTGGCCCAGCGCAGGGTGTAGATGCTGGCCAGGCAGGCCAGCACCAGCAGTGCCAGGTTGCGTGGCGCGGGCAGCGCCACTGCGGGAGACACGGTGGTTGTTTCAGCTGCTACGGACGGGACCGGAGTGAGCAGCGGCTTGGAATCAACGGGGTTATCAGAGGGTGCGTGCATGCTCAGGTACTGGTTTTCTGGAGCCATAGCTGTTGGCATACACCCAGGTGAACTGCGCCACCAGCAAAAAGATTTGTGCCGAGTAGTACACCCACAGCAGGATCACCACCAGTGAGCCGGCCGCTCCAAAGCCGCTGACCACGCCGCTGCGCCCGATGTACAGGCCAATCAGAAAGCGGCCAAAGCTGAACAGCATGGCGGTGAACAGTGCGCCGGTCCAGACATCGCGCCACTGCACCCGCACCCGCGGCATGACCTTGTAAATCAGGGCGAACATGGCGGTGAGCAAGGCAAAGGCCGCCACCGTATTGCTGAAGGTGGCCAGCGCCAGCCAGGCACCAAACACCGGCTCCACCCAGTGGCCCATCAGGGCCAGGGCGGCACTGAAGACCAGCGACACCATCAGCAAAAAGCCGATGGCCAGCACCATACCAAAGGACAGCAAGCGGGTGCGCAACAGCGTCAGCCAGGTGCCACCGCGCCAACTCGCCGGGGCGTGCCAGATGCGGTCAAAGGCATTCTGCAGTTCGGCAAAGACGGAGGTGGAGCCCAGGAACAACAGCGTCAGGCCAATGCCGGTGGCCAGTGAGCCTTCGGCGGGTTGGCGCACGCTGCCCATCAGGGACACCAGCTGCAGTGCGATTTCGCCACGGGCGGCCTCGGCACCGAACACCAGGCCACCCACAGACACCACGATGAGCATCAGTGGGGCCAGCGAAAACAGCGTGTAGTAGGCCAAGGCGGCGCCCATGCTGGGGCCGTAGTTGTCTAGCCAGGTGCTTACGGTTTGGTGCAGCAGGCGCCAGCCGGATTGGAGGGTGAGGTGCATGGGGCGTGTGCGGCAGGGTCAAAGGGTGCGCAGGAGTGTGCAGAAGGGTGCAAAAAGAGCGAGGTGACTTGCAGTTTGCTCACAATTGAGCGGGTCGTCCGTGCGCTAGCCGACAGAAGGGCCTTCGCTTCTCGCGTACCATGGCCCTATGGAGAACAGCACAATTTTGAAAGACCCGGTCTGCGGCATGACGGTGACTGCCAAGTCATTCCATCAGCTGCAGCAGAACGGCCAGACCTATTACTTTTGCGGCGCCCTGTGCAAGGCGCGTTTTACCGCGCCCACGCAGTCCCTATGGGGCCGCTTGTTCGGGCACCTCGTCCGCCCACACCGTGAAGCGTTGCAGGGTGTTGGGGCCAAAGGTACTGACTAGCGCCACGTCACAGGCGTCGCGCCCGCGCGCCATCAGCACCCGGCCTATGCGCGGCGTGTTGTTGCGGGCATCGAAGGTGTACCAGCGGTCACCCAGATAGACCTCAAACCAGCCGGCAAAATCCATCGGTGCGGGCACCGCCGGAATGCGGATATCGCCCAGGTAGCCGGTGCAGTAGCGCGCCGGTATGTTCATGCAGCGGCAAAAGGCAATCGCCAGGTGGGCGTAGTCGCGGCAGACGCCAATTTTTTCGGTATACGCCTCCCAGGCGGTGCGGGTGCGCCGCGCGTGCTGGTAGCCAAAAGTGACGTGGTTGTGCACAAAGTCACAAATCGCCTGCACCCGGGCCCAACCGGTGGGGCCGTGGCCGAAGTGCGACCAGGCCAGCTCGGACAGCTGGTCGGTCTCGCAGTAGCGGCTGCCCAGCAGATACACCAGGGCCTCTTCGGGCAGGTATTCCACCGGCACCTGTTGCGCGGCCCAGTTCTGTGCGTCCACCAGGCCGCCGTCGCGCAGCGTGACATCGGTGCGCAGCACAAACAGGCCTTGGGGCGCCACCAGGCGGGTGCACCAGTTGCCAAACAGGTCGCGGTAGGCGGTTTGCGGCACGCTGGGCACGGTGACCAGATGGTCCGGGTAGAGCAAATCGCCGGCGCGCGAGTAGTGCACATGCAGCGCCAGAATCATGGGCGTGGGCTGCGGGCAGTCGTAGTGCATTTCAAAGCCGACGCGCAGGTGCAGCGGCAGGGGTGGGGCGTTGCCCAGGGTTTGCAGTTGGTTCATGGAAATTCCAGGTGGAGTTAAAAAAAGGGTGGCGTCTCACAGCCAGTAGTCGAATTGGTGGGCGGCCCACTCCTTAATGCGTTCGCCCAAGGGGCGCTGGCGCCATTGCGTCAGAAGAACCTCTTGCGAGTCGCGCAGGTCCTCGGCAAAGGCGTCTTCCATGGCACTGCCAAAGGCATCGTCCACCACAATCACATTGACCTCGCTGTTGTGCAAAAAGCTGCGCGTATCCATGTTGGTGGAGCCCACGGTGGACCAGCGGCCATCGATAACGGCGGTCTTGGCATGCAGCACGGCCTGGCGCATCTGGAAGATGCGCATGCCGCCTTGCAGCATAGGCTCAAAAAATGCGTGGCCGGCATAAAAAACCATGCCGCCTTCTTGCACCCCGGGCACCACCAGCTTCACATCGACGCCGCGCCGGGCCGCGTCCAGCAGCGCGTCCAGCATGGGCGCGTCTGGCACAAAGTAGGCGCAGGTCAGGTAGATGCGGTGCTGGGCCGCATGGATGGCGTCCAGATAGGCCTTGTAGGTTTCCTGCTGGCCCTCGGGCTGGCTGGCGACCACGCGTACGCCTTTGGTGCCAGCCACTGGCAGTGGCGGATAGAGCTCGGCCGCGGCCACCGGCGCCACCGCATGTGCGTTCCAGTTCTGCAGGAACACGCTTTGCAGCACCGCCACTGCGGGCCCCTGGATTTGCAAATGGGTGTCGCGCCA
>JAYVNF010000393.1:0-10820 GCA_043758575.1 Rhodoferax sp. | reverse complement strand
TCGGTCGTGGCAGCGGCGCTGCCATCGGTCCAGCAGGCGATGGCGCTGAACAGCTCCATGGCGTTGAGCTGGGCCACCAGGGCACTGCCCAGGCAGTGGATGTCGGTGGCGGCAAACACTTCTGCGTTCATATGCCCCAGCACTTCCACCGCATGGCCGCAGCTGACCATGGCCTGCAAATGCGCGAAGGTGCGTATGCTGCTCATCACCGTGGTGAAGAGCTTGCTGGCGGTGAGCTCGGTTTTTTCCTTGTAGTCGTTGATGTCGTAGTCCACCATCACCTGGCGCTCGGGCGCCTGGCCGGGCTGGCCGGTGCGCAGAATGATGCGGATCAAAGGGTTGCCGACCTGCTCGCGGATGAGCTTGATGAATTCGAGGCCGGCGTCTTCGGTCTCCATCACCACGTCCAGCAGGACCACGGCAATATCGGGGTGCAGGGCGAGCTGTTCGCGTGCGTCTTTGGCCGAGAGGGCGTTGATCAGTTGGCTGGGGCGGCCCAGCACCGAGAGGTTGCGCAGCGCCAGTTTGGTGACCTGGTGGATGGCCGGTTCATCGTCGACCACCAGAATTTTCCAGGCCACCGGGTCGCCACGCGCTGGGTCTGCAACTGCATCTTCTGCCATATAGCCAAGCCCCGTCAGTCATGTATTTAAATGTACGAATGAGACGACTATAGGCCAATTGCCGGCTTAGGCAAGCACCCACCTGGCGGGTGCAAAAAAGATTAGTTGCGAAGCGCTTGGAGCAGGTTCTCCGCGGTGGCCGGTGCGACCAGATGCACGGCTTGGTGGTCACCACGGGCTTGCGCCACGGCATCGCGCAGGGCTTCATACACGCTGATGGCCAGCATGAAGGGCGGCTCGCCCACGGCCTTGCTGCCAAACACATTGTCCTCGCGGTTGGGCTCGGGCCACAGGGCCACGTTCAGGTGCTGCGGCACGTCGCCTGCGGTGGGAATCTTGTAGGTGCTGGGGGCGTGGGTGCTGAGGTGTCCCTTGTCGTTCCATACCAGCTGCTCGGTGGTGAGCCAGCCCATGCCCTGCACAAAGCCGCCTTCAATCTGGCCGATGTCGATGGCCGGGTTGATGGAGCGGCCCACGTCGTGCAGGATGTCGACTTTGAGCACGCGGCTCTCGCCGGTGAGGGTGTCTATGGCCACCTCGCTGCAGGCTGCGCCATAGGCAAAATAGTAGAAGGGGCGGCCGCTGAGCGTGTGCTTGTCATAGTGGATTTTGGGCGTGCGGTAAAAGCCGTCGCTCCAGAGCTGGATGCGGTTGGCATAGGCCAGTTGCACCACTGCATCAAAGCTGCGCGTGACCGTGGGCGAGTGCACCTGTCCGCCAGCAAGGCGGATGGCGCCCGCGCCGCAGCCATCCAGCCCGCAGACAAAGGCAGCCAGGTTGTCGCGCACATGGCGGGCGGCAAACTGGGCCGCGCGCCCATTCAGGTCGGTGCCGGCAGAGGCGGCCGTGGCCGAGGCATTGGCCACCTTGCTGGTGTCGCTGGCCGTGGCCAGCACGCGGGCAAACGGGATGCCGAGTTCATCGGCCACGATCTGCGCCACCTTGGTGTGCAGGCCTTGGCCCATCTCGGTGCCGCCGTGGTTCACCTGCACGCTGCCATCGGTGTACACATGCACCAGGGCACCGGCCTGGTTGAAAAGCGTGGCGGTGAAGCTGATGCCAAATTTCACTGGCGTGAGTGCCAGGCCGCGCTTGATGACGCGGCTTTGCGCGTTCCACGCCGCAATCTCGGCGCGGCGCTGGCGGTAGCCGCTGGTCTGCTCCAGCGTGGTGATGAGCGGCTGCAGGATGTTGTCTTCCACCTGCATCTGGTAGTGGGTGGTGTCGCGCCGGCCCTTGCCATCGGCGAGAGGCTCGTCGCTGTACAGATTGCGCAGACGCACATCCAGCGGGTCCATGTTCAGATGCCGGGCAATGTCGCCCATGATGGCTTCGATCAGGATCACGCCCTGCGGGCCGCCAAAGCCGCGAAAGGCGGTGTGGCTCTGGGTATTCGTCTTGCAGCGGTAGGAGGCAATCTCCACGTTTTCCAGGTAGTAGGCGTTGTCGCTGTGGAAGATGGCGCGGTCGGCCACCGGGCCGGACAGGTCGGCGCTGAAGCCGCAGTTGGCCGCCATCATCAGCTGCAAGGCGGTGAGGCGCCCGCTGGCATCGAAGCCCGCGGTGTATTCATAGGCAAAGGGGTGGCGCTTGCCGGTGACCATGAAATCGTCATCCCGGTCCAGGCGCAGTTTCACCGCCTGGCCCAGTTTCTTGGCCGCCACCGCCGCCCACACCGCCAGATGGCCGGCTTGCGTTTCCTTGCCGCCAAAGCCACCGCCCATGCGGCGGCACTCCACGCGCACGGCGTGGTTGTCTATGCCCAGCGCATGCGAGACCCAGTGCTGCACCTCGCCGGGGTGCTGGGTGCTGCTGTAGACCGTCCACTGGTTTTGCTCCATGGGGATCACATAGGCAATCTGGCCCTCCAGATAAAAATGCTCCTGACCGCCGACTTCCAGGGTGCCGTGCAGGGTGTGCGGGGCCGCTTGCAGGGCGGCCGCCGCATCGCCGCGGCGCACATGCACGGGAGGCAGCACATAGCTCTTGGCGTCTAGCGCCGCCTGCACGCTCAGGATGGCGGGCAGGGCTTCGATGTGGAGCTTCACCTTGCGCGCCGCGTGGCGTGCCTGTGTGGTGGTCCTGGCCACCACCATACCGATGACCTGGCCCACGAACTGCACCGTGTTCATGGCAAACACCGGTTCGTCGCCGGCAAAGGCGGCCAGCATGGGGTCGCCCGGAATGTCACGTGCCAGCACCACATCCACCACGCCCGGCATGGCCAGGGCGGCGCTGGTGTCCACACCCAAGAGCTTGCCGTGGGCCTGGGTGGAAAGAATGGGGGCGGCATGCAGGGTGCCACGCAGCTCGGGCAGGTCGTCGATGTAATGCACGGCACCGGCCACCTGGGCCGCAGCACTTTCGTGGTGTACCGAGCTGCCAGCGGCCGGGGTGCTGGCCACGTGGAGTGTTGCCGCCGATGGCAGGCTGGCCTTGGGGTTCTTGCTCATGGGGTGGCTCCTTCCAGAACCAGGGATTCCAAAGAGGTGTCTGCCGCGCCCTGGCTCTCCAGCCAGAAGCGCTGCAGCAGATTGCCCAGCACGGCAGTGCGGTAGGCGGCCGAGGCGCGCATGTCGCTGATCGGGCTGAACTCGTCGCGCAATGCCTGCATGGCCTGTTGCACCGTGGCCGGGCTCCAGGGTTGGCCCAGCAGCGCGGCCTGGGTTTTGTGCGCACGCACCGGCGTGGCCGCCACACCGCCTACGCCAATGGAAGCGTGGCGCACCACACCCTTTTGCACATGCAGATTCAGCGCCAGGCACACGGCAGAAATATCGTCCTCAAAGCGCTTGGAGATCTTGTACACCCGCGCAAACTCCAGGGGCGTGGTCAGGGGTATCTTGATCCAGGCCAGCACCTCGTCAGCGGCCATCACGTTCTTGCGGTAGCCGGTGTAGAGGTCCTCCAGGCGCAGCTCGCAGCTGCCCCGTGTGCTCATCAGCACCACGTTGGCGCCCAGGGCGATCAGGAGCGGCATGGAGTCACCAATCGGTGAGCCATTGGCCACATTGCCGCCCAGGGTGCCGGAGTTGCGCACCGGCAGGCCGGCAAAGCGGTGGGCGAAACTGGCCAGCTGTGGCCGGTCGGCCACCAGCGCCGCAAAGGCATCGGTGAGGGGTACGGCGGCGCCTATGGCCATGTGGTGGGGGTAGTGTTCGATGCGCCGCAGTTCTTCCACCCGCGTGGTGTCCAGGATGCGGGGGAACTGCATGTGCATCTTGGTCACCCACAGGCCGACATCGGTGCAGCCGGCCACCAGCTGCGCTTGCGGGTACTGGGCGCGCAGGGCCAGCAGTTCTTGCAGTGTGCTGGGGCTGAGGTAGTTGGCGTTTGCGCTGGGCACTGTGGCGAGCGCAGCGGTGGTGGCGAGTGGTTTGCCGGCCCGGCTGGCGGCGTGGGCCATGTGGCGCAATCCCTTCAGCACGGCGGCCTGGTCCACCCGCACCGGCGGCAAGTCCTGCATGGCTTGCGCCGCGTCCAGTATCGGCCGGTAGCCGGTGCAGCGGCACAGATTGCCAGACAGGGCGCCCTGGGCCGTTTGGCGCGAGATGGGCTGGCCTTTTTTGTCCTCATACAGGGCAAACAGGCTCATGACAAAGCCGGGCGTGCAAAAGCCGCATTGCGAGCCGTGGCACTGCACCATGGCCTGCTGGGCCGGATGCAGGCTCGACGGTCCGCCTGGGCCCACCGGGCCCGCAGCAGGCGCCAGTGTGGGGTCGGCTCCGGCCAGATCCTCTACGGTCCACAGCGCCATGCCGTCTATCGAATGCGCCAGGCGTATGCAGCTGTTGATGGCGCGCAAGCGCAGCTGGCCCTGCACCTCTTCACCCACCACCACGGTGCAGGCACCGCAGTCGCCTTCGCCGCAGCCCTCTTTGGTGCCGGTGCAGTGCAGGTCCTCGCGCAGCAGGTCTAACAGGGTGCGGTTGGTGTCCACGCCGTCCAGAGTGACGACCTGGCCACGGCGCAAAAAATGCAGGGCTTGGGTGTTCATGGGGGTTCCTCGTGCGGGAGGGTAAATCGGGAGCGTATCGGCCAGCATACGCATTAGCATATGGCACACATCGCAGCGCCCGTATGAGAGACCAAAACCTTTTCGACAAGATAGACCTTCACTTGATAAGGGTTCTCCATACCGTGTTGACCGAGCGCAGTGTTTCACGAGCCGCCATCCGCCTGGGCATGCACCAGCCGGCGGTGAGCAGCGCGCTCAAACGCCTGCGCGACTTTGCGGGAGACCCGCTTTTGGTGCGCTCAGGCTCCGGCATGGTGCCCACCGTGGCCGGCCAGCGCATGCTCGAACCTGCTGTCAGCATTTTGCGTGCCGCCCAGATGCTGTTCTCGGATGCACGCGGCTTTGAGCCCGCCCGCGCCCGCGATGTGTTCCGTGTGGCTGCCGCCGATTACCTGGATCCACTGTTCCTGCCGCTGCTGGTGTCCGAGATCAAGGCGCAAGCGCCGCTGTGCGAGATCGAGATCCACCCCCTGTCCCCCGCCACCGACTACCGCACCCAGCTGGCCCAGGGTGAGGTGGATGTGGTGATTGGCAACTGGCTCTCGCCGCCGCAGGACCTGCACCTTGGGGCACTGTTCAGCGACGAGGTGGTGTGCCTGGTGTCCGACAAGCACCCGGCCGTGCGCCGCGGCTGGGACCAGGCCTCCTGGCTGGAGGTGGAACACATCGCGCCGGGTGCCACCCATCCGGGGGCCAAGGGCTTTATCGACGGCCACCTGGCCAGCCTGGGTCTGCAGCGGCGCATCGCAGCGCGCTGCCCCTATTTCGGGCTGATCCCGGCCATGGTGGCATCAACCTTGCTGGTGCTCACTACCAGCCGGCAGTATTGCGAACGCTTTGTGAACACGCTGCCGGTGCGCCTATTGCCCTGTCCGATTGCGTTTCCAAAAATGATGTACTACCAGTTATGGCATGAACGCACCCACAGCTCCGAGTCGGTGCGCTGGCTGCGCGAGCGGGTAAAGTCTGCCGCTGCTTCGCTGAAAAAATAATACGGGACACCGCACACGATGACACAGCCTCGACTGCAACTCACCGGCATCACCAAGGCCTACCCCGGCGTGGTGGCCAACAGCAATGTGTCGCTCACCGTCATGCCCGGTGAAACCCACGCCGTGCTGGGTGAAAACGGCGCCGGCAAGTCCACCCTGATGAAGATCATCTACGGCTCCATCAAGCCCGACGCCGGCGAGATGCGCCTGAACGGCCAGCCGGTGCTGATCCGCAACCCGCGGGAAGCACGGGCCAACGGCATCAGCATGGTGTTCCAGCACTTCAACCTGTTTGACACCATGACCGTGGCCGAGAACGTCTGGCTCGGCCTGGCACGCGAATCGCTGGAGCAGGTCACCGCCAGCATCGTCGCCAAGGCCAATGAATATGGCCTGGACATAGACCCGGCGCGCCCCGTGCACACCTTGAGCGTGGGCGAGATGCAGCGGGTGGAAATCATCCGCGCCCTCTTGACGCGGCCTGAGCTGCTGATCCTGGATGAGCCGACCTCGGTGCTGACGCCGCAGGCGGTGGAAAAGCTGTTTGTGGTGCTGAAAAAGCTGGCCTCCGAGGGCTGCAGCATTCTCTACATCTCGCACAAGCTGCACGAGATCCGCGAGCTCTGCAGCGCCTGCACCGTGTTGCGTGGTGGCCGGGTCACCGGGGTGTGCAACCCGCAGGAAGAAAGCAATGCCTCGCTCTCGCGCCTGATGATTGGTGCCGAGCCGCCCCAGCTCAAGCACCAGGCACGCCAGGCCGGCGAGAGCCGCCTGTCGGTGCGCAGCCTCAGCCTGGCGCGGGAAGACCAGTTCGGGGTCGATCTGGAGGGCATCTCGCTGGAGGTGCGCGCCGGTGAGGTGGTGGGCATTGCCGGGGTGTCCGGTAACGGACAGAAGGAATTGCTGTACGCGCTCTCGGGTGAAGACTGCCGCGCCGCTGAGGGCAGCATCCGCATGGGCGAGCAGGATGTCGCAAGCCTGCACCCGGGCAGCCGGCGCAAGCTGGGTCTGCACTTTGTGCCGGAGGAGCGGCTGGGGCGCGGTGCCGTGCCCACGCTGAGCCTGGCGCACAACCTGTTGCTGACCCGCACCGGCTCCATCTCGCACCCCAACTTTGCCGGCGGCTGGATTCAGGTGAAGAAGCTGGAAGAGCATGCGGAGCGCATCATCCAGGCCTTCAACGTGAAGGCGGGTGGCCCCAAGGCGGTGGCCAAGTCGCTGTCCGGAGGCAATTTGCAGAAGTTCATTGTGGGCCGCGAGATCGACGCCAAGCCCACGCTGTTCATCGTCTCGCAACCCACATGGGGTGTGGACGTGGGCGCCGCGGCGCAGATTCGCGGCGAGATCCTGGCCCTGCGCGACGCCGGTTGCGCCGTGCTGGTGGTGAGTGAAGAACTCGAAGAGTTGTTTGAGGTCAGCGACCGCCTGCATGTTATTGCACGCGGTCGGCTCTCGCCCTCGATTGCCATGGCCGAGGCCACGGTGGAAAAGATTGGCGAGTGGATGAGCGGTTTGTGGGATACGGGGGAGAGGGGCGCGCAGCGCTCAGGCCAGGCGGAGGTGCAGCATGCTTAAGTTGGAAGCCCGCCAGCAGCCCTCACGCGTCTGGGTCTATGGGGCGCCGCTGCTGGCCCTGCTGGTCACCGTGCTGGTCGGCGTGGTGCTGTTCATGGCCCTGGGCAAGGACCCGCTGCGCGGCCTGGAAATGTTTTTCTGGCAGCCCATCAAAAACAGCTACGCCCTGGGCGAGCTGATGGTCAAGGCCACGCCTTTGCTGCTGATTGCCCTGGGCCTGTCGGTGTGTTTCCGCTCCAATGTGATGAACATTGGAGCCGAGGGCCAGTATGTGATTGGTGCCATCTTTGCCTCGGGCGTGGCGCTGTTGGCGGAGAAAAGCACCGGTGGCTGGATCGTGCTGCCCATCCTGCTGGCCGGCATTGCCGGCGGCATGGCCTGGGCCGCGCTGACGGCGGTGCTGCGCGACTACTTCAACGCCAATGAAATCCTGGTCAGCCTGATGCTGGTCTACGTCGCCATGCAGGTGCTGGGCTTTCTGGTGGGCGGCCCGTGGATGGACCCCAATGGCTTCAACTTCCCGCAGACCAAGACCTTTGAGGCGGCCACCCACATCCCCAAACTCATCGCCGGCTCGCGCATGACCATAGGTGTGCTGCTGGCCTTGCTGGGTTCGGCCGCGCTGTGGGTGTTTCTGTTTCGCACCCGTGCCGGCTTTGCCCTGCAGGTGGGGGGCATTGCGCCGGCGGCGGCGCGCTACGCCGGTTTTTCCTCGCGCCGTGCGCTGTGGATTGCGCTGATGATTTCTGGCGGGGCGGCTGGCCTGGCCGGCGCGCTGGAAGTGGCCGGGCCCATAGGCCAGCTGTCCGGCTTCTTGCCGGCCGGTTACGGCTTTGCCGCCATCATCGTGGTCTATGTGGGGCGGCTGCACCCCATTGGCATGGTGTTCTCGGCGCTGCTGATGAGCATGTTTTACATCGGTGGTGAGATGGCGCAGTCGCGCCTGGGGCTGACCAAGTCGCTCACCGGGGTGTTCCAGGGCCTGCTGCTGTTCAGCCTGTTGGCCTGCGACACGCTGGTCAACTACTCCATCAAGTACAAGAGGGCCGTATAAATGGATTCCTACGCTTTGCTGCTGGCTGCCACGCTGAACGCCGGCACGGTGCTGGCCCTGGCCTCGCTGGGCCTGCTGATCAACGAAAAAGTGGGCATCGTCAACCTGGGCGCCGAGGGCATGATGCTGTGCGCGGCCATCGCCGGCTTTGCCACCTCGGTGCACAGCGGCAGCGATGTGATGGGCTTTGCTGCCGGCATTCTGGTGGGCGCCGCGCTGGCCGCCGTGTTCGGTGTGCTGGTGATCTGGCTCAACACCAACCAGTTCGCCACCGGCCTGGCCCTGTCGCTGTTTGGCACCGGTCTGTCGGCGTTTGTGGGGACCGGCTTTGTGCAGGAAAAGCTGCTGGACCGTCCCAGCTTCGCGGTGCCCCTGCTCGCCGATATTCCCTGGCTGGGCGTGGCCCTGTTTCGCCAGCACCCCCTGGTCTACATCACCATGGCGCTCACCGCCCTGATCATCTGGTTCATGTACCGCACGCGCGCCGGCCTGGTCATGCGCAGCGTGGGTGAGAGCCCCGAGTCGGCCCATGCACTGGGCTATCCGGTGCGCCTCATACGCCTGGGCGCGGTGGTGGTGGGCGGCGCCCTGTGCGGCCTGGCCGGCGCCTATATCTCGCTGGTCTACACGCCGCTGTGGGCCGAGGGCATGGTGGCCGGCAAGGGCTGGATTGCCCTGGCCCTGACCACCTTTGCCACCTGGCGCCCGGGCCGCGTGCTGCTGGGGGCCTACCTGTTTGGCGGCGTCACCATGCTGCAGCTGCATTTGCAGGCCCTGGGTGTGCAGATCCCCAGCCAGTTGCTCAACAGCCTGCCCTATGTGGCCACGGTGGTGGTACTGGCCGTGATCTCGCGCAATCCGCAGTGGATTCGCATCAATATGCCGGCCTCCATTGGCAAGCCGTTCTACCCCGGTTCCTGAATTTTCCACGCCATAATCAGTTTTTCCGTTTCGCACTTTTCCCTTGGCATTTACTCCCCCTCGTTACATAAAGGACTAGACATGACAGATCTTCACAAACGTTCGCTGCTCCAGCTCGCAGCCCTGACCGCTGTTGCATCCGCAGCCTTGGTGGGATGCGGCAAAAAGGAAGAGCCGGCCCCTGCGCCCGCACCGGCACCTGCCGCGTCGGCACCGGCGGCCAAGCCCGAGCCCCTGAAGATTGCCTTCGCCTACGTCGGCCCGGTGGGTGACGGCGGCTGGACCTTCGCCCATGACAACGCCCGCAAGGCGCTGGAAAAAGAATTTGGAGACAAGATCTCCACCTCCTTTGTGGAGAACGTGCCCGAGTCGGCCGACGCTGAGCGCGTGATCCGCGACATGGCCTCCCAAGGCAACAAGCTGATTTTCGGCACCACCTTCGGTTACATGGACCCCATGCTCAAGGTGGCCGCCGACACCAAGGACGTGAAGTTCGAGCACGCCACCGGCTACAAGCAGTCGGAAAACATGCGTACCTATGACACCCGCACCTACGAAGGCGCCTACATGGCAGGCGTGATCGCCGGCAAGATGACCAAGAGCAACACCCTGGGTGTGGTGGCGTCCGTCGCGATTCCCGAAGTGCTGCGCAATATCAACGCCTTTACCCTGGGCGCACAAAGCAGCAACCCCAAGATCAAGACCAAGGTGGTGTGGATTGGTGAGTGGTTCAACCCGCCAAAAGAAACCGAAGCGGCTACCTCCCTGATCAACGGCGGCGCCGACATCCTGTTCCAGAACACCGATTCTCCGGCCGTGCTCAAGACCGCGCAGGACAAGGGCAAGCGCGCCTTCGGCTGGGACTCCGACATGTCCGCCTACGCACCCAAGGCCCACCTGGCTTCCAGCGCCATCAACTGGGCTCCCTACTACATCAAGGCCACCAAGGACGTGATGGACGGCACCTGGACCGGTGGCGGCAATTCCTGGTGGGGTGTGAAGGAAGGTGCGATTGACATCGTCTCCATCGCCGATGACGTGCCCGCCGAAACCAAGGCCAAGATCGACGAGATCAAGGCCGGCCTGAAGGACGGCAGCTTTGCCATCTGGAAGGGCCCTATCACCGACAACACCGGCAAGGTGCAGATCAAGAAGGATGAAGTCGCAGACGACAAATTCCTGGGCGGCCTGGGCTTCTACGTCAAAGGCGTGGAAGGCAAGGTACCCAACGGCAAGTAATGTGAGCGCTTGAAGAAAAGGTCACCCCCTGGGTGGCCTTTTTTTATGCCCCAAACACCATGAACCACGAACAAACCCTGCGCCATTTGCGCCGCGCCAATGCAGTGGCCCAGCGCGCCGCCTCGTTGGGGCGCCACCCTTTTGGGGCCCTGCTGGTGGCCCCTGACGGTGAGACCGTGCTGGCCGAGCAAGGCAATATCGACACCGTGCACCACGCCGAGGCCACGTTGGCGCGCACCGCCTCGCTCAACTATTCCCGCGCCTACCTGTGGGACTGCACCCTGGTCACCACCTTTGAGCCCTGCGCCATGTGCGCGGCCACGGCCTACTGGGCCAACATTGGCCACATCGTCTACGGTGCGAGTGAAGAAGCGCTGCTGGCGCTGACCGACAACTCC
>JAYVNF010000392.1:0-10836 GCA_043758575.1 Rhodoferax sp. | reverse complement strand
AAGAGGGGCCACGCATCAGCTACATTCCGCTGTATGCAGATTCGACCAACGATGACGAAGGCGTCATTGAAGTGCATTCCGGCTCTCCTTTGGCCCTGGGGCAGTTGCAAGTCATTGACGACTTGGTCCATGTGTTTCGCAACATGTACAAGTTGTTGGCCTACAGTGACCGGGATGCGCTGACGGGTCTGCTCAATCGCAAATCGCTGGATGACACCTTTTACAGCGCCGTGCTGGAAGAAATGGACCATGGGCTTGAAAGCGAAACCAGTGTGCTGGAAGCCAGTGTGCTGCCAGTCTCCGAGCGTCGCCACCGGGTTCCTCCCAATTCCTGGTTGGGTACGGCCAGCGTTGATAATTTTGGTGTCATCAACGACAAGAGTGGCCACTTGATTGCAGAAGAGGTGCTGTTGCTGGTCGCCAGAATCATGAACAATACATTTCGCACGTATGACCGCATTTACCGTTTGGGAGGCGAGCAGTTTGCCGTACTGATGCATTGCCCGGACGAGGCGCTGGTACTGGCTGCATTTGAGCGGTTTCGGGCCAATATGGAGAAATTCAATTTCCCGCAGGTTGGTCGTGTCACGGTGTGTGCAGGATTTACCCGGGTCACTGCTGAAGACTCGCCCAGCACCACGCTGGAGCGCGCTGGGCGGGCAGTGGACTATGCCCAGCGCAAGGGACGCAACCAGGTCTATAGCCATGACGACTTGGTGCGCAAAGGACTCTTTGGAGATGCCATCAAGGTGGGTGCGGTGGATTTGTTCTAGCGGACGGTCCGCCATTGAAAAAGGGGCCGATTGGCCCCTTTTTTGTGGTCAACCTCACCCATGGGTGAGGCTGTGCTTGGCGCGGTCAGGTAACGGGTGGCTGCTCGAACGGTAACGTCATGTTTCGCAGGTCACGCTTGGTTTCCACCAGAACCAGTGGTCCCGTATCAATAGAAACCGTCGCAAGGCGTTCGCGGGGCACGTGGATGGGTTTTGGCTCCGCAGCAATCGCTGCCTGCACGGCTTCGATCTTGGCGACATCGGAACTCACCCATTGCAAACCGGAGCCCTGGGCCACGTTGACCAATGCCTCGGTTGGCAGGCTATAGGATGTGACCTTGGGCATCCGCTCCAAAGGCGCTGCCGGGGCCGGGGCCTTGACCGCAGCGGCAGGAGCCTGCAGCGCTGCGACGGTGACGCGATCCAGGGAGGGTGTCGGTACCACCGCAGCAGGTGCATTTTCCTCTTGTGTGTCGTTTGCCTGGGTCGCCACGGGCTGCGCAGGAATGCGCAAATCAGGACGATCTTCGCGCTCGTTGCGCTCGCCACGCGGTCCGCGTTCACGGCCATAGCGGTCACGCGAGCGCTTCTCACGGGGTTCGCCATGGTCGTTGCCTGGCGCTTGCGTCGGGGCAGTTCCGTCTTGCGAGGTCTGTGCATCCTCCGATGGCGCGTTGGAACCATTCACATGGTCGGCGAATCCCGGCTGGGTCTGCTGGCTGCCGTCACCCGCTGGGCGTGTACTGTCTTCCTGGCGTGGCCCACGCCCGTTGCGTCCGCGTCCACCGCGTCCACCGCGACCGTCACGGGACTGGCCTTCATTGCGACCGTCGCCGTTGCCTTCGCCGGTGGGCGTTGCGTCTGCACTGCTTTGCGCGCTTGGGTCGCCACGCTCAGCGCCTTCGTTACGTTCGCCACCACGGCCCGAACGGTTTCCACGGTCACCGCGTTCGTTGCGGGGTCCACGATCGGGACGTGGATCCTGGCGATTGCCGTCCTGACCCGCTTGCGCCGGTTCGCTGGCCTGAACCGCGGTGTCCACGGTCATGGGTTTGCCCTCGGCATCAAAGCGCTCGCGCTGGGCGCCACCTTGACGGTCACTCCCGCCGCGTCCACCTCGCCCACCGCGGTTGCCACGTCCGTCGCCGCGCGGTCCGCGGCCTTCGCCGGGCTTGCCGCCCGAACGGTTGCCATCACGGTTGCGGCCATCACGGTTGTCTCGGCCTTCGGCCGTCTTGGGCGATGGTGCTTGTACAGGTTTGGCGGGTGCCGCCGACTCGCCTGCAAACAGGTTCTTGAGCCAGGCAAAAAAGCCCTTTTCAGTGGCTACGGGTGTCTTGACCTCAGCGGGCGGTGTAGCACGGTGTCCAGCGGCATGGGGTGCATGTGCTGGGGGCGGCGCAACGGGTCGTGGTGCAGCGATGGGGGCCGGAGCATCCGGCAGCACGCCTTTGATGATGGGCGTCTGCTTGTTGGTCGGCTCCTGCGAGCGGCGGGTCACGCTGGTCGGATCTTCAATCTCGTCGGCTAGTCGGTAGCTGGCTTCGATGTTGTCCAGACGCGGATCATCGTGTTTCAGGCGCTCCAGCCGGTAGTTCGGAGTTTCCAAGGTCTTGTTGGGCACCAGCAGCACATTGATGCGCTGCTTGAGTTCAATCTTGGCGACTTCCGAGCGCTTTTCGTTGAGCAAGAAGGATGCAACATCGACAGGAACCTGGCACAGTACGGAGGCTGTGCTGTCCTTGAGCGACTCTTCCTGGATGATGCGCAGAATCTGCAGTGCGCTCGATTCGGTATCACGGATATGGCCGGAACCGCCGCAGCGTGGGCAGGGGATGGAGGCACCTTCGCTGAGCGCCGGGCGCAGGCGCTGGCGGCTCATTTCCATCAGGCCGAACTTGCTGATGGTGCCAAACTGCACGCGGGCACGGTCCTGGCGCAACGCGTCGCGCAAGCGGTTTTCTACGTCGCGGCGGTTGCGGGACTCTTCCATGTCGATAAAGTCGATGACGATCAGGCCACCCAAGTCGCGCAGACGCATCTGGCGCGCCACTTCGTCGGCGGCTTCCAGGTTGGTGCGGGTTGCAGTTTCTTCGATGTCACCACCTTTGATGGCGCGGGCCGAGTTCACGTCCACCGACACCAAGGCTTCGGTGTGGTCGATGACGATGGCACCGCCGGAGGGCAGTTGCACCGTACGGGCGTAAGCGGATTCGATCTGGTGTTCGATCTGGAAGCGGCTGAACAGCGGCGCGTCATCGCGGTAGCGCTTCACACGCGCGGCGTGTTCGGGCATCACGTGGGCCATGAACTGCTGGGCCTGTTCGTACACGTCGTCGGTGTCGATCAGGATGTCGCCGATGTCGTGGTTGAAGTAGTCACGGATGGCGCGAATCACCAGGCTGGATTCCTGGTAAATCAGGAAAGCGCCCTTGGCACCCTTGGCGGCGCCGTCGATGGCGGTCCAGAGCTTCAAGAGGTAGTTCAGGTCCCACTGCAGTTCAGGGGCGCTGCGGCCGATGCCGGCGGTGCGCGCAATGATGCTCATGCCATTGGGGTATTCGAGCTGGTCCAGTGCTTCCTTCAGGTCGGCACGGTCTTCACCTTCGATGCGGCGGCTGACACCACCACCACGCGGGTTGTTGGGCATCAAGACCACATAGCGGCCGGCCAGCGAGACGAAGGTGGTCAGGGCTGCGCCCTTGTTGCCACGCTCTTCTTTTTCCACTTGCACCAGCAGTTCCTGGCCTTCGCGGATGGCGTCCTGGATGCGGGCGTTGCCGGCAGAGACGCCTTGCTGGAAGAATTGTTTGGAGATTTCCTTGAAGGGCAGAAAGCCGTGGCGGTCTTCACCGTAGTCCACAAAGCAGGCTTCCAGGGAGGGCTCGACGCGTGTCACCACGGCCTTGTAGATATTGCCCTTGCGCTGTTCGCGCCCTTCGATTTCGATTTCGTAGTCGAGGAGTTTTTGTCCGTCGACAATGGCCAGGCGGCGTTCTTCAGCCTGCGTGGCGTTGATTAGCATCCGTTTCATGGAGTGCGTCCTTCTTCAGTTTGTACATGCCCAGGATGGGCTAACGGTGCCTGACTGACGAACTGAAGTGAGGTGGAATTGCCGGAGAACTGCGACTACACGAGGCGTCGCAGCGTAGGCACGTGGATGGGAACGAGGGGGGGAGTTTGTGAAACTGCGCTCCGTAGGGAGGCAGCTTGCACCGAATCAAAGCGGGCTGCGGGCAGACGCACGGCAAAGGGCTGCGCGATAACGCACCGCAGGCACATGCTCAATAGTCTCCACAACACAAACATCTCGTTTTTATCCGCTTGCCAACCGTGGGTTGGCAAGCTTGGGGTATTCCGTATCAGGGTTTCAATTCGTCGGCTTGGCCGCTTTACAGACTGCCATCACACGCAGGTGGCGGGTGATTTACAGGCTGACCAAGACGGCGGCATCGACCTTCCAGCGCTGCAGTAAATGGGGTGTGGACTAAACTCCAGCTAAATCAACCACTTACAGCGCGTCGCTAGTGAAACACATTATAGGGGCCAATCTGACTTCCACCGTTCCCCAATCACAAACACTTACCGTGGACGAAGATTCCGCCGGGCAGCGCCTGGACAACTTCCTGATGCGCCAGCTCAAGGGCGTGCCCAAGACCCACGTCTACCGCATCATCCGCAGCGGCGAGGTGCGCATCAATAAGGGCCGCGTCTCGGCCGACACCCGGATTGCCGCGGGCGACGTGGTGCGCTTGCCGCCGGTGCGCGTGTCCGAGCGGGCCGACGAAAAGGCCCAGGCCATGGCAGCGCTGGCGGCCAAGGCCGCCAGTTCGGGCCAGGGTGGCAGTGCGGCGAGCTCGGGCGGCGGCTTTGTGCCGGCCAAAGATTTTCCGATTCTGTTTGAGGACGATTTTTTCTTGGCCATCAACAAGCCGGCTGGCGTGGCCGTGCACGGCGGCTCGGGCGTGAGCTTTGGCGTGATCGAGCAGCTGCGCATGGCCAGGCCGCGTGCGCCGTTGCTGGAACTGGTGCACCGGCTGGACCGGGAAACGTCCGGCATCCTGCTGGTGGCCAAAAAGCGCAGTGCCTTGAAAAAATTGCAGGACCAGTTCCGTGACCGCGAAACCGGCAAGATTTACCTGGCCATGGTGCTGGGGGAGTGGCCGGAGCGCCTCAAGGTGCTGAACAAGCCGCTGCATAAATATGTGCTGCCAGGCAAGGACGGCCAGGCCGAGGGTGGCGAGCGGCGTGTCAAGGTGGTGTCAAAGGACGATCCAGATGGCATGCCTTGTCTGACCATGGTGAAGCTGCGTGGCACGACCGAGCCCGGTGTGGCCCCTGCGTATTCCCTGCTGGAAGTCACCATCAAGACCGGGCGCACGCACCAGATCCGCGTGCACTTGGCCGCTGAAGGCATGCCCATCGTCGGTGACGACAAGTATGGCAACTTTGAGACCAACAAAGAGCTTGCCAAGGCGGCGGGCTCTGGCAACCTCAAGCGCATGTTCTTGCATGCCTGGCGCTTCCAGTGCAATCACCCCGGCACCGGTAAGCGTGTCGAATTGCAGGCAGAATTGCCGGCCGACCTTGGCGCATTCCTGCGCCATGCCCTGCCGCCAACCGCCCAGTAGCCAGCCCCATGCCCAAACCACCGGCCGCGCCCACGCGCCAATTCGACCTGATTGCCTTCGACTGGGACGGCACGCTGTTCGATTCCACCGCCATCATCACGCGCTGCATCCAGGAAGCGGTGCGCGATGTGGGCGGTACGGTGCCCAGCGATACCGATGCCGCTTATGTGATTGGCATGGGCCTGATGGCCGCCCTGGCCTATGCGGCGCCAGACGTGCCCAAGGACCAATACCCGCTGCTGGGTGAGCGCTACAAATTTCACTACACCGTGCACCAGCACGACATCAGCCTGTTTGCCGGCGTTCTGCCCATGCTGCATGCGCTCAAGCAAAGGCAGCATTTTTTGGCCGTGGCCACCGGAAAAAGCCGGCGCGGACTGGATGAAACCCTGGCCCGCGTGGAGTTGCAAGGCCTGTTCCATGCGTCGCGCACCTCCGATGAAACGGCAGGCAAACCGCACCCCCTGATGCTGCAAGAGCTGATGGCCGAGTTTGGCGTGCCGCCGCAGCGCCTGTTGATGATTGGCGACACCACGCACGACCTGCAGATGGCACTGAACGCCGGTTGCCCCAGCGTGGGTGTGAGCTACGGCGCGCACGACCATGCGGCGTTTGCGGAGCTGTCGCCCTTGTTCGTGGCCCATTCGGTGGCTGAGTTGCAGCAGTGGCTGCTGACCCATGGCTGAATTCCCGGTGCGTGTGAGCGACGGCTTTGTGCCCCAGGTGATTGCCCTGTGCAATTCCGCGGCCTTGGTCAACAGCGGCGAGGCGGTACCCTTTGATGTGGTCTATTGCGGCCGAACCTGCCTGGCCTTTGCCATCCGCTACGACAACCAGGTGCATGCCTACCTGAACCAGTGCTCACACGTGCCTATGGAAATGGACTACCAGCCCAACCGTTTCTTCGATCTGACCGGGCATTGGCTGATTTGCGCTACCCACGGCGCCACCTACAGCCCCAAGACCGGTGCCTGCCGGGGCGGCCCCTGCCGTGGCGGCCTGATCAAAATTGCGATCTCCGAGTTGGATGGCGTAGTGCACTGGCATACTGACCCTCAATTGAAACCCGTGAACTTCTGACATGACCGAACCCCAAATTCCCTCCGGCGCTGAACAAAATCCTGCTGCCTCTGTTGCAGCGGGCACAGGTGCCAGCAGCAACGCAATGCCCACCAGCGCGGCCGGCTGGGAGCGCGCCACGCTGGAAAAACTGGCCATGGCCACCCTGATCGAGCAACGCCAGGCGCGGCGCTGGCGCAACGGCATTCGCATTGCCTGGCTGGTGTTTGTGGTGGCCCTGGCCTGGTTTGGCTGGGAGCGCGGTGGTGCGGCAGCCGATGTGTCCAAACCGCATACCGCAGTAATTGAAATCAAGGGCGAGATTGCCGCTGGTGGCGAGGCCAGTGCCGAGCTGGTGGTGTCGTCCATGCGCAGCGCCCTGGAAGATGCGGGCACGCAAGGCATTGTGCTGTTGATCAATTCGCCGGGCGGCAGCCCGGTGCAGGCCGGCATCATCAACGACGAAATCCATCGCCTCAAAGCCAAGTACAACAAGCCGATCTATGCGGTGGTGGAAGAAACCTGTGCCTCGGCTGCCTATTACATTGCCGTGGCCGCCGACAAGATTTACGTGGACAAGGCCAGCATCGTGGGCAGCATTGGCGTGCTGATGGACGGCTTTGGCTTTACCGGCCTGATGGACAAACTGGGTGTGGAGCGGCGTCTGATGACGGCCGGCGAGAACAAGGGTTTCCTGGACCCCTACAGCCCGCAAACCGACAAGCAGCGTGCCTTTGCCCAGACCATGCTGGACCAGATTCACCAGCAGTTCATTGCCGCGGTCAAAGCCGGGCGCGGTGCGCGGCTGAAAGAAACGCCCGAGACCTTTAGCGGCCTGTTCTGGACCGGCCAGCAGGCCGTGGAAATGGGCTTGGCCGACCAGTTGGCCAGCTTGGACTACGTGGCACGCGAGGTCATCAAGGCCGAGGAACTGGTGGACTACACCCGGCGCGACAACGTGGCCGAGCGTTTGGTCAAGCGCTTTGGTGCGTCCCTGGGTGAGGCCTCGGTGCGGGCGTTGAAGACGGCGCCCAGCCTGCGCTGATTTCAGCGGCCTATCGCGAACACCGTGGGCGTGCTGTTGTCCAGCGTCCAGGCCTTGTGCTTCCAGTTTTTCACCACATCGCTGTGGCATTGCGCGCGGCTCAGTGTCAGGCCGCTGGCGGTGGCCAAGCGGGTGTTGTGCTGCAGGCTTTGCAGCAGCGTCTGCAAGAGCGCGGTGTTGCGGTAGGGCGTTTCAATAAAGATCTGGGTCTGCCCGGTCTTGAGCGCCAGTGATTCCAATTCCCGGATTTTTTGTGCCCGCTCGGCAGGTGCTGCCGGCACATAGCCGACAAAGGCAAAGCTTTGCCCGTTCAGGCCGCTGGCGGCCAGCGCTAGCAACAGCGATACCGGCCCGACCAGTGGCACCACCGGAATGCCCAGATCATGGGCGGCACGCACCACCGAGGAACCCGGGTCGGCCACCGCTGGCATGCCGGCTTCACTGACCAAACCCATCGCATGGCCGTCCAGCGCGGCCTGCAGCAGGTAGCGGGCATCAAAGCCGCCGCCGTGGTCGCCTTTTTTGTGCACTTCGCGCGGCAACTCCAGTAATTGCTGGGCTTGTATCGGCTGGCACAGGGGGTGGCGCTCACCTATGCGCTTCAAATAGGCGCGGGTGGACTTGGCGTTTTCACAAATCCAGTGGCTGATGCCGGCCGCCACTTCCAGTGTGGCGCGCGGCATGGAGGCGTCCAGCGCCATCACTTCATCGCAGCCAAAGTCCAGTGGCGCAGGCACCAAGTACAGCGAACCCGCTAGGGCCTGGGCGCCGGTGGAAGCGCAGGCTGAGCTTGGCGCAGCCACAAGGGCAGGGGATGGCAGGGCGGCAAGGCTAGGTGAGGCGGAGGTGTTCATAAAGAAAAGGGGTGTCCGAACTCAGGCCAGCAAGTCCATGCCGGCCGCACGCAAGAGGGCGGCGGTGCGAATCAGGGGCAGGCCGATCAGGGCCGTGGGGTCGTCGTTGTCTATGCGCTCCAAGAGGGCAATGCCCAGGCCTTCGCTTTTGGCGCTGCCGGCGCAGTCGTAAGGCTGCTCGGCCTGCAGGTAGTTCTCAATTTCAGTGGCTGTGAGGCTGCGGAACTGCACCTTCACCGGGGCCAGTGCCTGCTGGCAAAAACCCGACTCCCGGCAGACCACGGCAATAGCGGTCTGGAATACCACCACCTTGCCAGACATCTGCTGCAGCTGCTGCACTGCACGCGCGTGCTGGCCGGGTTTGCCCAGGGCCAGGCCGTCCAGATCGGCGACCTGGTCGCAGCCAATCACTAGTGCGCCGGGAAAACGCGCTGCTACCGCCTGTGCCTTGGCCAGGGCCAGGCGCTGCGCCAGTGCTGCAGGCAGTTCGCCGGGCAGCGGGGTTTCGTCCACATGCGGGGACTCCACCGAAAAGGGGATGCGCAGGCGCTCCAGCAGTTCGCGGCGGTAGACCGAGGTGGAGCCGAGTATGAGTTGGCGTACGGGTTGTCTGTGGGCAAAAGGGTGCATGGCCCGATTCTCTTACACTGCCCGCATGAAACATGAATTCGATCCGCAGCACCTGCACATAGCCGCCTTTGCCAAAAGCCAGGGCACCTACGCGGGCGAAGAGCTCCTGTCCAGATTTGAGCGCCTGATGGAGCAAAGCCAGGGCCTGGGCGGCGAGACCCTGGTCAGCTACGCACTGCGGGGCAGAACCCAGCAGGACGCAGCCGGTGCCGATGAACCCTGGCTGCATCTGTCGGCACAGGCCACTTTGTCCTTGGTCTGCCAGCGCTGCCTGGGCCCTGTGGATGAGCTGGTCGGCTTCGAGCGTGACTTCCGCTTTGTGGCCTCCGAAGCCCTGGCCGAGGTGGAGGACGAGGAGTCTGAGGAAGACGTGCTGGTGCTGAGCAAATCGTTCAATGTGCTGGAACTGATAGAAGACGAGTTGCTGATGGCCACGCCCCTGGTGTCCAAACACGAGACCTGCCCCAAGCCGGTGAAACTGCAGGCGGCCGACGCCGGATTTGAGGCGCCGGCGCCGGAAAAGCCCAATCCGTTTGCGGTGCTGCAGCAGCTCAAGAAGAAGGACGCTGGAAATGGGGCTGGTTAGGGCGTCAGGAATAGGCTATAATCTGAGGCTTCGCGAGCGGAGTCCGACGTATTAGTCGCTCCCCTTATACCAACCCTTAAAGTGTTGCCACCTGTGCAGCACCCATTGCCCAGGAGCCGAAAATGGCCGTTCAACAAAACAAGAAATCTCCTTCCAAGCGCGGTATGCACCGTTCGCACAATGCCCTGGTCGTGCCAGGCATTGCAGTGGAACCCACCACCGGCGAAATCCACCTGCGCCACCACATCAGCCCCACCGGTTTCTACCGTGGTCGTAAGGTGCTGAAGACCAAATCCGAAGCCTGATCCTGGCGCTTCAAGCAAAGCCCGAAGCTACACACGCTGTAGCGACGGGCTTTTTTATTGTCCGGACTTTTATTGTCTGCTCAATCATTCAACTTAAGCGACTTCTCAGTGATCACCATAGCTGTTGACTGCATGGGTGGCGACCATGGCCCCAAAGTAACCTTGCCTGCCTGCACCGAGTTTTTGGATGCACATCCAGAGGCTAGGGTGATTTTGGTGGGCTTGCCTGAGGTCCTGCAGGGCTTTTCCCATCCGCGTGCCGCTCTCGTGCCTGCCAGCGAAGTGGTCACCATGGACGACCCTTTGGAAGTGGCCCTGCGCCGCAAGAAGGACTCCTCCATGCGGGTGGCGGTGCAGCAGGTCAAGGATGGGGCCGCCCAGGCCGCAGTGTCTGCCGGCAATACCGGCGCGCTGATGGCCATCTCACGCTATGTGCTCAAGACCCTGGATGGCATTGAGCGCCCGGCCATTGCCGGACAAATCCCCAATGCCACGGGTGGCGCCACCACGGTGCTGGACCTGGGGGCCAATGTGGATTGCACGGCTGAGCATTTGCTGCAATTTGCCATGATGGGTTCGGCCCTGGTATCGGTGCTGCAGGACAAGGAAGCGCCCAAGGTGGGCTTGCTCAATATTGGTGAGGAAGCCATCAAGGGCAATGAAGTCATCAAGAAAGCGGGAGAACTGCTGCGCGCCGCCGCGCAAGCCGGTGACCTGAACTTCTTTGGCAACGTCGAGGGAAACGATATTTTTCTTGGAACGGTGGATCTGGTTGTCTGCGACGGATTTGTGGGCAACGTCACCCTGAAGGCCAGCGAAGGCTTGGCGACGATGATCGTCAACTTTCTGAAGATCGAGTTTTCCCGCAATATTTTGACAAAGATGGCGTTAATTGCCGCTTATCCCATCATATCTGCGCTCAAAAATCGGATGGATCACCGTCGTTACAACGG
>JAYVNF010000391.1:0-3529 GCA_043758575.1 Rhodoferax sp. | reverse complement strand
GCTGTGTGAGGCGAGCCAGGACCACGGTGTTGCGCGCCGCCCGCTGGGCTGGTGCAGATTGGAACACTGTCACAGCCTGAGACGTGTGCAGGACTCCTGCTTGGCTTGCGCGGCACACTTTTGCATCAAGGGGCGTACAAAAGCGCGAAAAAAAGTGTGGCATCTGACTGGCACAGATGTTGCGCAAATGCTGGTGCGGACCGATGCGTTGCAAAGGGCAGGGCCGTCCGAAGTCACCCCCATGTCAGGGGGTGGATACCGCAAACAAATAGCCAGGAGACAAATACGTGAAACAGAAACTATTCGCCCTACTCATGGTGGCAGCCGCCGCCCAAGTATCCGCGCAGGTAACCGACGCCATGATCGCCAATGACGCCGCCGACAACAGCTCGGTGCTGAGCTGGGGCATGGGCACGCAAGGCCAGCGCTACTCGTCGCTGGACGCCGTCAACACCAAGACCGTGAAGAACCTGGCGCCAATCTGGTCCATGTCCTTTGGTGGCGAAAAGCAGCGCGGCCAAGAGTCGCAGCCGCTGGTCTACAAGGGCAAGATGTTTGTCACCGCCTCCTACTCGCGCATCTTCGCGGTGGACGTGAAGACCGGCCAGAAGCTGTGGAAGTATGAGCACCGTCTGCCCGAAGGCATCATGCCTTGCTGCGACGTGGTCAACCGCGGCGCCGCACTCTATGGCAACCTGGTGATCTTCGGTACCCTGGACGCCCAGCTGGTGGCCCTGGACCAGGACACCGGCAAGGTGGTCTGGAAAGAAAAGATTGACGACTACGCCGCTGGCTACAGCCAGACCGCAGCGCCGTTGATTGCCGAAGGCCTGCTGCTCACCGGCGTCTCCGGTGGTGAGTTCGGTGTGGTCGGCCGCGTCGAAGCGCGCGACCCCATGACCGGCAAGATGGTCTGGAGCCGCCCCGTGGTGGAAGGCCATATGGGCTACAAAGACGGCAAGGAAAACGGCATCTCCGGTACCACCAATGCCACCTGGCCGGGCGAGACCTGGAAGACCGGCGGCGCGGCCACCTGGTTGGGCGGCACCTATGACGCCAAGACCGGCCTGGCCTACTTTGGCACCGGCAACCCCGGCCCCTGGAACAGCCACGTGCGCAAGGGCGACAACCTGTACTCGGCCTCCACCGTGGCCATCGATGTCAAGACCGGCAAGATCGTCTGGCATTACCAAGGCACACCCAACGACTCCTGGGACTTTGACGGTGTCAACGAGTTCGTCACCTTCGACATGGACGGCAAGCGCATGGGCGGCAAGGCCGACCGCAATGGCTTCTTTTACGTGATCGACGCCACCACCGGCAAGCTGCAAAACGCCTTCCCGTTCGTGAAGGGCATCACCTGGGCCAAGAGCATCGATATCGCCTCCGGCCGCCCCAACTTTGACCCAGCCAACCGCCCTGGCGACCCGGCAGCCGAAGGCGGCGACGGCAAGAAGGGCACCTCGGTGTTTGCATCTCCGGGCTTCCTGGGTGGCAAGAACCAGATGCCCATGGCCTACAGCCCCAAGAGCAAGATGTTCTTTGTGCCCACCAACGAATGGGGCATGGACATCTGGAACGAGCCCATCAGCTACAAAAAGGGCGGTGCTTACCTGGGTGCAGGCTTCACCATCCGTCCGCTGTTTGAAGACCATATCGGCTCCATGCGCGCCTATGACCCCAAGACCGGCAAGATGGCCTGGGAAGTCAAGAACAACGCCCCTCTGTGGGGTGGTGTGCTGGCAACCGGTGGCGACCTGGTGTTCTGGGGCACGCCTGAAGGCTACCTGAAGGCGGCTGATGCCAAGACCGGCAAGGTGCTGTGGCAATTCCAGACCGGCTCCGGCGTGGTGGCTCCTCCCATCACCTGGACCCAAGACGGCGAGCAGTACATCAGCGTGGTCTCCGGCTGGGGTGGTGCGGTTCCGCTGTGGGGTGGTGAAGTGGCCAAGAAGGTCAACTTCCTGGAACAGGGCGGTTCGGTCTGGACCTTCAAGCTGCCCAAGTCCTGATAGCCAGAACCTGCTTGACCAGGTCAACTTGGTCAAGCAGGTTAAGAGCTAAAACTATGTATCGTTGAACACAAAGGGGGTGCGGACCATAAGGTCCGGCCACCCCCTTTTCTTTGCCCAAAAAAACCATGCGCACTCTATTCAAACCCCTGTTGTTCACTCCTGTTTTGCTGCTGTGCGGTTTGTCGCAGGCCGCCGAGATGAGCGCCGAACAAAAGACCGCAGCCAAGCAGCTGGCGCAGGACAGCGGTTGCCTGAGCTGCCACGCACTCACCGAAAAAATTGTCGGACCCGCCTACTCCAGCGTGGCCGAAAAATACAAGGGCCAGGCCGATGCTGCATCCTCACTGGTGCAGTCCATTCAGTACGGCTCCAAAGGCAAATGGGGCCGCATTCCCATGCCCGCGCACGGCACCATGCCGGCTGAAGATTTGAAGACGCTGGCGAATTGGGTGTTGACGGTACAAAAGTAAACGGATGCCGATTGCTGGAACTTGTCCAGCGATATGGCAAGACTAGTTTGAATCGGCCGAATCTTTGGAAGCAGACCATTCGGGGCGCTTCTCCGCTGGAACATCGCCCTGGTCAAAGCTGTCGATCTTTTTGAGCGTCACGCTGTCGTACAGAATTTCACGCCCAGAGAAGTGAAGACCGCCGCAGTCAATGGCAATGCTGTCGCCGCGGTTCCAAAACCAATAGTCCCTGATAAAAGGTTCGCAGTGGATGCGGTGGGACTTGCCTTGTCGGTAAAGCACCAATTCGCTGGAGCTTGGCTCGGTATCGCCCGGCGCATTCCAAGTCTGCGCAACCAACCAGGCCGCCGTTTTTCCGTCCGGCGCCAGTGTGGCCTTGTAGTTCAAGCCAGATTTCGTGAGTTGCCGCTCACGCCCATTGGACTGCACCACATGAACGTTTTGCGCGCGATCCAGGTAGATGCGACTCAAGCTTTCGGCTTGCACATGGGATGCAAGTGCGAGCAACAGCGGGATCATTTTTGCGAACATTTTTTGCCTATGCACCAAGGTATTTCACCCTGCGTTGCGTGCCGTTGAAGCCCGAAGCCAGCCAACTTGTGACAACCGCTTTGCCTGCACCAAGAAAGTTGTCGATGTGGTAGTTCCGGATGGCGCTTCCTGTATCGTCCGCAGTGCGATTGCCAATGCCATCAATATAGACCCGACCTCTTCGAGGTATTACGTGGGGGTCAACGGCAATGGAGTGGTTTTCTGTAACGTTGCCATAGGCACCCACTACGCCATCGGCATAGCGAAAGGATACGTGTGCCGGTTCATTGACGCGATCGCGGTTGCCCCTAGGGTTGTGGTGCCAGCCGCCTTGCATACTCTGCAATCGGACGTACCTCCCGCCTGCTTCCTGACCGGTGCCTTGCATCGGAACGCCAGAGGCGCCAAACAAAAAGTCTTCCTTGTGCATTTCGTCCAGACCTGCTCCATCGACCAAGGGGCCGGAGAAATCGCTCTCCGAACAAACGTTGTATCCAGTCATCAGGAACGTGG
>JAYVNF010000390.1:0-3563 GCA_043758575.1 Rhodoferax sp. | reverse complement strand
GCCACGCACCGGGCCTGACCGACGAGCGCGCCACCCTGCGCGCCATCCACCACATCAACCTGGCGCATGGTGCTTCCGTCAAGGCCATGCGGGCGATTGCGCCAGACGTGAAGTACGGCATCATCCCCAACCTGCACCCCATGAAGCCGGCCAGCAGCTCGCACGCCGATGCCAAGGCTGCCGTGGACATGGACGTGCTGTGGAACCGCGGCTTTCGCGATGTGCTGATCAAGGGCGCATACCCGCAGCAACTGGCCCAGTGGCTGGATGAAAAAAGCGGCGCGGTGCAGCCGGGCGACCTGCAAACCATTTGCCAGCCGCTGGATTGGCTGGGCTTTAACCACTACAGCTACAACTACGTCAAGGCCAACCCGCAAGCGCTGTTTGGCGTGGAGCTGGTGGACCCGCCAGCGGGCTCGCCCGTCACCGACATGGGCTGGGAGATTGCTCCGGCCGCCTTCAAGGAAGTGCTGCTGCAAATGCGCGACGAGTTCGGCAACCCCGAGCTCTTCGTCACCGAAAACGGCTGCGCCAGCGCCGATGTGCTGGTGGACGGTCAGTGCCACGACCAGGCACGCGTGGACTACCTGCGCCAGTACCTGGGTGTGGCCAGCGAGGCCATTGCCGAGGGTGTCAACCTCAAGGGCTACCTGGTCTGGTCCTTGTTGGACAACTACGAATGGTCGTATGGCTACAGCAAGCGCTTTGGCATCGTCCATGTGGACTACGCCACGCAAAAGCGCACGCCCAAAAGCTCCTATTCGTTCTTGCAAACAACCATTGCCAAGCAAAGCGTCGCCTAAGCGCGCCAACCCCCTAGTGAACCGAAAAGAGAGATAGCGATATGACTGCTGTGAACATCCAAGCCCTGCTGGACCAGATGAGCCTTGAAGAACAGGTCAACCTGCTCTCGGGCGCCGACTTCTGGACCACCGTCCCCATCCCGCGCCTGGGCGTGCCTGCCGTCAAGGTCAGCGACGGCCCCAACGGCGCGCGCGGTGGCATCTTCAAGGACGGGCCCAGCACCGCCTGCTTCCCCGCCGGCATTGCCCTGGCCTCCACCTGGAGCCCGGAGCTGCTGCACGCGACCGGTGCCGCCTTGGGTCTGGAGGCGCACATCAAGGGCGCGCGCGTGCTGCTGGCACCCACCGTGAACCTACACCGCACCGTGCTCAATGGCCGCAACTTCGAGTGCCATTCTGAGGACCCCTGGCTGTCCTCCGAGATGGCCGTGGCCTATGTGCGCGGCGTACAAAGCACCGGCGTGGCCGCCACCATCAAACACTTTGTCGGCAACGAGAGCGAGTACCAGCGCATGAGCATGAGCTCGGACATCCCCGAGCGCGCGCTGCGCGAGCTCTACCTCCTGCCCTTTGAGCGTGCCGTCAAGGAAGCCGGCGTCTGGGCCGTGATGACCTCCTACAACCGCCTGGACGCCACCTTTGCCAGTGACCACCGCCGCCTGGTGATGGACGTGCTGCGCAAGGAATGGGGCTTTGACGGCCTAGTCATGACCGACTGGTTTGCCGAACACCACACCGTGGACAGCGTGCTGGCCGGCACCGACCTGGAGATGCCCGGCCCCACGCGTGAGCGGGGCGAAAAGCTGGTGCAAGCCGTTGTTGAGGGCCGCCTGCCGGCCCAGGCCGTGCGCGATTGCGCCGAGCGCGTGCTGCGTCTGATGCAGCGCGTGGGCAGCTTTGCCGACCCGCTGATCCCCGAGGAGCGCGCCGACGATGTGCCGGCCCACCGCGCCCTGATCCGCAAGCTCGGCGCCGAGGGTGCCGTGCTGCTGAAAAACGAGGGCCACAGGCTGCCCTTGACGCCGCAGCCCGGCCAGAAGGTGGCGCTGATCGGCATCGCCGCCACGGTGCCGCAAATCATGGGCGGGGGCAGTGCCACGGTGAATGCGCACTACCGTGTCTCGCCGCTGGAGGGCCTGCACGCGCAGTGGCCGGATGCAGTGTTCAGCCACCACCCCGGTGCCGACATCCACCGCTGGGTGCCGGTGGTGCAGGCCCCGGTGCAGTTAGATTTTTATGACTCCACCGACCTGGGCGGTGCCATCGTCTCCAGCCAAGTGCTGCCCAACACAGAGCAGATGTGGATAGGCCAGCTGCCCGCGGGCGTGGCCGGCACCCATTTCTCGGCCCGCGCCACGCTCAGCTATGTGGCCGAGAAGGCCGGCGTGCACCAGTTCTCGCTGATCAGCGCCGGCCTGAGCCGCGCCTTCATCAACGGCGAGCTGGTGGTGGACGCCTGGAGCCAGTGGAGCCGGGGCGAGCCCTACTTCACCTTTGGCTGCGAAGAGGTGGTGCACGCGCGCATGCTCAGTGCCGGTGAGGTCTGCCACATCACGGTCGAATACAGCAGCGCCACCGGTGAAGACTTGCCCTTCCGCGCCCTGCGCTTTGGTGCCCACCGCATGCTGGCCGAGAGCGATATCGCCGAGGCCGTGCAGGCCGCGCGCGAGGCCGATGTGGCCATCGTTTTTGCCGGCCTGAATGCCGAGTGGGACAACGAAGGCCTGGACCGCCACAGCCTGGAGCTGCCGCATGCGCAGAACACGCTGATCGCCCAGGTGGCCGCAGTCAACCCACGCACCGTGGTGGTCTTGCAAACCGGCTCGCCGGTGGTGCTGCCCTGGCTGGAGCAGGTGAGCGCCGTGCTGCAGGCCTGGTACCCCGGCCAGGAGTGCGGCAACGCCATTGCCGACGTGCTCTTGGGTGCGGCCGAGCCGGGCGGGCGCCTGCCCCAGAGCTGGCCGCTGCGCCTGGCCGACATGGTGGGCCACGGCTCGCAGGCAACCTACCCGGGGCAGGATGGCCATGTGCGCTATGCCGAGGGTGTCTTCATCGGCTACCGCCACTACCAGCGCGCCGGCCTGACCGTGCAGTTCCCCTTTGGCCACGGCCTGTCCTACAGCCAGTTTGTGATCGGTGCGCTGCGCGGCGTGCCAGAGACGCTGGACAGTGGTGGCAGCGTCAGCCTGGAAGTTGATGTGCACAACACCGGCACACGCGCGGCCTCAGCCGTGCTGCAGCTCTATGTCAGCGATGCGGCATGCAGCGTGGAGCGCCCACCCCAGGAGCTCAAGGCCTTTGCCAAGCTGCAGCTGGAGGCCGGCGCCAGCGGCACCGCGCGCATGCAACTGGATATGCGTGCCTTTGCCTTCTACGACGAGGCGGCTAAAACCTGGAAGGCCGAGGCCGGTGGCTTCACCCTGCACCTGGGCACTTCGGCCGAGCAGATTCTGGCCTCGGTGCCGCTGACCTTGCTGAGTGACTGGACTGCTGCGTAAGCCGCGCAGCGGCCAAGCACGCCAGCCCCATTGCCAGCCTTCTGCAACGCCAACTTAGAACGCCTATGCCTATTTCCCAACGCCTGGGCCTGCCGCTGCAGGCCCACCACCGCGTCTTTGCCGCCTTCTTTTTGTATGCCTTCAGCATGGGCGGCTTCTACCCGCGCCTGGCCGAAATCCAGCGCGGCATGGGCGTGGGCGAGGGCACGCTGGGCCTGGCCCTGATTGGCGTGGCCTCGGGCACGCTGTTCTCGCTGACCTT
>JAYVNF010000389.1:0-3577 GCA_043758575.1 Rhodoferax sp. | reverse complement strand
GGGGTCGACATGCTGCTGCTGGTGGACTGGGCCTGCGCCATGTGCGCGGTGCCCATGAGCAAAGTGGCCGCAGCCAGGGCGGGCAAAAGGGATTTGAGTGATTTGGTGTGTGTCATGGAAAGTTCCTGGGTAGTGAATAGCTGTTGATGAATCGGTGACAGTTGAATGTGCGCTTGTGCCGTGCTTTGATCTGTGCGCTGGAGCGCACAGCTTGCAATTTGTTGCAACCATTTGCATGGCTTTGCACGCAATGGCCTTTGCATGTCCGCGTGCGGCCTGGGGCTGTGTACGCTAGCCCACAGAAGGGCGCCGTCGCTGCCCGCAAAATCACCGCATGCAATCCACTCCCTCCCTCCGCACTACCGACACCACAGGGCATACTGGCTCCACGGTTGAACTTACACGGCTGCTGAAAAGCCTGAACCCCGACGCCCCCGCCGTGCAACGCCACCTGCGCTTGATGGCCTTGCTGCAATGGCTGCGCGGCAGCCGCACCGATGCACCGGCCACCGTGGCGCGGGTGCACCGCCTGCTGGACCTGCTGGACGCCGAGCCGCAGACGCGCGCACGCCTGCAGCACTGGTGGCGCAATCTGATCGCCGCCTTCGACAGTGCCAGCCTGCTGGCCGACTACGGCTTTGCCACGCGCAACGCCTTCCTGAGCGAGCTGCTCGAGCGCCTGCATGCCAAGCTCTTGCCGGCCACGCCAGAAACGCTGGACGTGTGCGAACTGTTTGCCATGGTGATGTCCGGGCCAGCGGATGCGGCCTGGCTGGACGCCTTGCCCGCCGACACCCTGGAGCGCCTGGCGCAGCTGCTGAGTGCGCCGGCCAATGTGGCCACCGGTGCGCCGCAAAGTGCCACCGCCGGCGAGGCCAGCGGTGTGCCCATGGCAGCGGCGCCACGCACCCTGACCTACTGGCAAAACACCTTGCTGGAAGCCAGCACCTTTTGCACCAGCCAGATCCGCGCTGCCGGCTTTTCTCCGGACATGCGGCTGCGCATGAGCGAGGACGCGCTGGACGCCAGCCCCTTCCACACCCTGAGCAACTGCTTTGATGCCCTGCGCGATGCCTGGCTGCAGGGCGGAGACTACGAGCCCGCCATGCTGCAGTTTCGCGCCCAGCTGGAGCTGTGCCGCCAGGCTGCGGCCTCGGTCTATGTGCACCTGGACGAGCACGGCATTTCCATGGACCTGGTGTTTCGCCTGCGCCAGCTGCGCGCGCGCGTGCTGCGCATCCGCATGCTGCTGGACTGCCTGCTCGACGACGGCGAACACAAATACAGCGCCCACCTGCTGGCGCAGCTGGCCGGCCTGGGCCAGGAGCAGCGCAGCATCAGCGCCCTGGTGCTTTCCAGCAGCTCGGTGCTGGCGGCCAAGGTGGCCGAGCGCAGCTCCGAGACCGGCGAGCACTACATCACCCGCACCCGCGCCGAATACGGCCACATGCTCTACACCGCCGGTGGTGGTGGCGTGCTCACGGCGCTCACCACGGTTGGAAAATTCGGCCTGATGGCGCTGGGCCTGTCGGCCTTCTGGTTTGGTTACTGGGCCGGCGTGGTCTATGCCGCCAGCTTTGTGCTGATCCAGCTGCTGCATTTCACCCTGGCCACCAAACAGCCGGCCATGACAGCCCCGGCCATGGCCGCCAAACTGAAAGACCTGAGCCAGCCCGGCGCGCTGGAACTGTTTGTGGACGAGGTGGCGAACCTGGTGCGCTCACAGGTGGCGGCCATCATCGGCAATGTGGCGCTGGTGTTTCCGGCCGTGCTGTTGCTCTCGCTGGCCATGCAGACCGCCTTGGGCCGTCCGCTGATTGGCGTGCCCGAGGCCGAACACGTGCTGCACTCGCTCACCCTGCTGGGGCCGTGCCTGCTGTTTGCCGCCTTTACCGGCGTGCTGCTGTTTGCCAGCAGCCTGATAGGCGGCTGGGTGGAGAACTGGTTTGTGCTGCACCGGCTGGAGTCGGCGCTGCGCTACAACCCGCGCATCACGCAGCGTCTGGGCGCTGAGCGGGCACGCGCCTGGGCGCACTTCATGGGCAAGCAGATATCCGGTTTTGCCTCGAATATTTCACTCGGTTTCATGCTCGGCCTGATCCCGGCCATCCTGGCCTTTTTGGGCCTGGGCCTGGACGTGCGCCACGTGACGCTGTCCAGCGGTCAGCTGGCCGCCGCCTGCGCCAGCCTGGGCTGGGAGGTGGTGCACCAGAGCGCCCTGTGGTGGGCCGTGGCCAGCATTCCGCTGATCGGGGTGCTCAATGTGGGCGTGAGTTTCTACCTGGCGTTTCGCGTGGCGCTGCGGGCCCACAGCATCAGCGGGGTGGCACGCAGCCAGATCTACCGCGCCGTGCGCCAGCGTTTGCGCCGCGCGCCGCTGAGTTTCTTTTGGCCGGCGTCTTGAACTGACTTTGCCTACTCGTGGCGCAGCGCCTCAATCGGGTCCATCTGCGCGGCCCGGCGTGCCGGAAAATAACCAAACAGCACGCCTATGCCGGCCGAGAACAGCAGGGCCAACAGGTTGATGCCCGGGTCAAACACATAGGGCACGGCCATCCAGAGTGACAGGCCGTAGGAGGCCGCTGTGGCGATCAGCACACCGATCACACCACCCAGAGCCGACAGCACCACCGCCTCGATCAGAAACTGCAGCAGCACCTCGCCCTCCAGGGCACCCACCGCCAGGCGCAGACCGATCTCGCGGGTGCGCTCTGTCACGCTCACCAGCATGATATTCATGATGCCGATGCCGCCCACCAACAGGCTCACCGCCGCCACCGCACCCAGCAGATTGGTCAGCACACCCATGGTGCTGGAGAGCGTGTCGGCCAGTTGCTGGGTGTCGAAGATATTGAAGTTGTCGCTGTCAGCCTCGCCCAGGCGGCGGCGTTCGCGCAGCAGCTGGCTCAAGGACGCTTTCACGGTGCTGCTGTCGCTGCCATCTTCCATGGACACGGCCAGCGTGCCGACCTTGCGGTTGCCGGTGACACGGCGCTGCAGCGTGTGCAGGGGCAGGAGCACCATATCGTCCTGGTCGCCCATGCCGCCCTGGCCCTTGGAGGCCAGCACGCCCACCACGTCGCAGGAAAATTGTTTTACCCGCAGCTGCTGGCCCAGGCCGGTCTGGCCCACGGTGCCGCCATAGATTTCGCGCCGCACGGTTTCGCCGACGATGCACACGGCGGCACCGCCGAGTTGCTCGTCATCGACAAAGGCCCGCCCGCTGGCCAGCTTCCAGTTGCCAGCAGCAAACCAGTCGTTGGTGCTGCCGGTGACATTGGTGGCCCAGTTGCGGCCATTGGCCACCACCGTCACCGCCGCGCGCCCCTGCGTTTTGGCTATTTTGAATGGCACCATAGTTCCACCGGCAAGGTGGGCACCGTGCGGTGGATGGGATATGGAAAAAGCGCCATGTGACGATGCATTGTCAGGCGCGAGCAGTGTGCCCTTAGCCCCTGACCCACCTACCCTGGGCCCTGCGCCTGCGCTTGGTGCAGGTGGATTGGCATGGCTGGAACTATTTGCAGGTCAAACTGGAAGAGGCCGGGCACGCGGCCGTGCTCACGCGCTGGCGCGC
>JAYVNF010000388.1:0-3578 GCA_043758575.1 Rhodoferax sp. | reverse complement strand
CTGTTCACGGTCGCGGCAGCTCCGCTGCCACCACCCGCGCTAAAGACGATCCCAGGCGCCGAGGTGTAGTCGGTGCCCGGATTGGTGATGGCGACGCTTACGACCTTGCCACCGGAGACTGTGGCCACCCCGCTCGCACCGGAGCCGCCACCGCCGGTGAACTGCACCAACGGTGCTGTGGTATAGCCGCTGCCCTGGTTGGTAATGGTGATGGCAATTGCGCTGCTGTCTGGTGTGCCCGCCGTTCCCGGCCAGGTCGTGCCCTGCGCCGCATGCGCCGGGCTGGGCGCCGTCGTCCGGTCGCTACCCAGACCACCGCCAAGCTGCCCGACGATGACCAGCGAGGTCGGCACCGTGTTCGCGCCACCATGGAAGCTCAGTTGATTGACCAGGGTGATGGCCAGGGGCTGGCCTGCGGGAACGCGGATCAGGGGTGGCTGCCAACCGCTGCCCTGCGCCGCGCCGTTGGCCGCCGTGCACGAGACCCGTGAGGTGGTGGCTCCCGTGTCTGCGGTGTTGCTGCAGCTATAGCCCCACATCTGCACGACTTGCCCGTCCGGCAGCGTGGTGCTGGTGGGTGCCGCAGTGAGCGTGAGCGAGCTCAGCTGCGCCATGGCCGCACCACTCCCGAGAATCAAGGCGCCGGCGGCAACGCAAGCCCGCAACAGCGACGCTGTCAACACTTTGGTAGTCATGATTGTGCTCCTCACCTTAGTTCGCTTCGTTGATGAGGAAGACCCATGGATCAACCAGCATCATCATCATCATTCCGCCGGGGAAGATGTTGTTTGTCGTGATCTCGCGTTCGTTATGCGAGTGCCACATATAGGCAAAACCTGCTTCCGTGCCGGGGCTGTTGGCGATAGTCCCGGATGGTGGAATCGGCGTCTGCCCGGCCGATCGCCCATTGGCGTCAGGGCCCAAATACGGGGCGCCGCTGTACCAGGCACCATTGGTCAGCACATTGGGGTCGGGCAGCGTGACTGGGCCACCACCGCCGACCGAGCCGAAGGGCTTGTTCTCCAGCGGCTTTTTGTGGTCGGCACACCATTCGTAGTAATTCGGCTCGGCGCCGCTGGCGCCACTGCCGGTAGTGAAATAGCCATTCGCATCGGGGTCGCAGCGCGCGCCACCATTGCCCTCGGGGGCACCGGCGGCGGCAGTGTCAGAGGTGTGCGCGTAGATATCCCAGTTCAGACCCTTGCCGGTGAACTGGAAGATGGCGTCCAGCGCCTGGCCCGGCGTGGTGGTGGTGGTGAACAGCAGCGGGCCGGCCAGCTTGTTGCTCGTGGTCAGCAGCAGGTTGCCGTCCCGGGCCAGCACGCGCAGGTGATTGGCATGCTCGTGAAAGGGATGCTGCAAACGGCCCTGGCCAATAACGCGGACCAGCACCAGCTCACCCGGGTGCATATGCGGATTGCCGTTGTAGGGCTGGTGCGGATACTGGCCGGCGTAAATCGGATCGGCAATGTCGGGGAAGGAGCGGCCGTTGATCAGAAAATAGGCCGGATGGTAGGGTTCGGTGGCGATGGTCAAGCAGCCAGTGGCGTTGGCGCATTGCGGCTTGGCCAGCACCTGCTCCTGCGCCTGGGTGTGGATGGCCGGGTCCATCTCGGCGAACTGGAACAGGTATTCGCGCTCATAGCAGGTGCCAGGGTGGTCGTAGGCAGCCGCGGCAAGCCGGTAGTCGCCGCTGTCCATGGTGGCCAGCTTGCTGCCTACGGCAAAGCAGGTGTTGGGCAGCTTGGCTGCTGTGGTCGGCGATACATAGGCGGTGGGCTTCGCGCCACTCAGGTTGGGCAGCACAATCAGCGCTCCGTACAGGCCCATCTCCACTTGCAAGTCACTCTGCGTGCCGCTGTAGTAAGAGTGCGTGCCCGCCGTGTCGGCAACAAAGGAGTAGGTCACCGTGCCGCCATGGATGGCCTCCTGGGTCAGCGGCCCCGGCACACCCGTCAGGGCGGCCGGACAAGTTCCATCGGCATTGAGCGTGGCCGCACACACATGAAAGCCGGGGAACAGGATGGACGTGTTCCCAGCCGCAGCCGGCAGGTTGTTGCTGAGCGTGATGGTGACGATGCTGCCCTGGTTCACGATAAGCGTAGGCCCGGGCAGCTGCATCGTGCCGCAGGCGGCTCCTATCTTCACGTTCGAAGGCGCGAATGCCGCATTTGCGCCAGCGCTGCACCCATAGCCCCAGGTGTAGATGCTGGCGCCATCGGGCTGGCTGGTCTGCCCCGCCGCCGCGCTGAGGTTGAAGGTGCCGGCAGTCCCGTTGGTCGAGGTGATGCCAGGCACCGCTGCCTGGGCGGTGCTGGCCAGCAGGGCAATCACGCACGCGCCCAGCAGGCGGCCTAGGGGTTGGAGGATGTCGCGCATGGTGGGCTCCTTAGGTGCACTGCTTGGAGGTCGGGTTTACCTTGTTGCAGATATTCACCTCGGTCATCATTCCGCCGAAGTTCTCTGCGTCGTTCGAGAGGTGGTCCAGCTGCGGCGTGTAGAGGTAGAACTTCTGCCCCGCGGTGTAGCCGCTTGCGTCCAGGATCACGTCTATGGTTTCACCACCGCCCAGGGTGATGGAGTTGGTGTCGTAGGCCATATTGGTTCCGTCCTGGTCCCGCAGCAGCCGCGCATTCAGACCAATCACGTGCATCGGGATGCCCAGCGAGGCCAGGGTGTGGAACTCGGTGACGTTGAGGTCCGAGAAGCGCAGCAGCGCGCGCCCGCCGGCCGGGATGTTGATCACGCTGGAGAGCGGCTGCGAGAAGCGCGCGATGCCGTCCGAGGACTGGGTGCTTAAGGCCGCTGGGTTGACCGTGTCCGGGTAGCTGCGACCATTGAGCAGGAAATATTTGTCCTTGTTGTCGATGAAGGACTCGGGGTTGAAGGTCATGCCCACGAAGTGGAAGTTCGGGTCGAAGCCATGCAACTGGATCGGGTACTCGACGTCGTAGGCGGTAGAGCCATCGCCGTCGTCATAGGCGTACATCCGGTTGGCGGCGCGCACGGCCACATTGGCCGGCGGCACCTGCACCGAGCACAACATGTCATCCGGGCTGCACTTCTTCAGCGGATCCGCCTGGTCCGTCACCAACTGGTCGCGCAAGGATGCATTGGTGGCCACTGCGTTCTGGCGCGGGCGCACATAGAGCTGCCCGACCATGCCCATCTGCAAGTGCTCGGGTGGCGAGATATGGCAGTGCCACATATAGGTGCCGGCCTCGGGTGCCAGGTAGTAGTAGGTGAAGCTGCCGCCGATGTTGATGGCCACCGAGGCATCCGGCACACCGTCGTAAAAGGCCGAGGCATTCGGGTAGCCGTGGAAGTGCACCGTGTGCTGCTCGAACAGATCGGGGCGCATCACCATGCCGACGTTGGTGAGCGTGAGAAAGAGCTCGTCGCCCTCGTCAATGGCAATCATGGGGGCCGGGATGTTGCCGTTGAGCACCCCCACATCCATGATCAGGCGCGGGTCCACATGGCCGGTGAGCAGGGCTTGCTGGTTGGCCCAAACGGCAGGGTCCACACCCGTAGGTGCAGGAGGTATCACGCCGCCCAAGGCCTCTACATCGGGCACC
>JAYVNF010000387.1:0-3581 GCA_043758575.1 Rhodoferax sp. | reverse complement strand
GGCAGAATTTGCCGCGCATGCTGCTCCACCAGAATCACGGCCATGCCGCTTTCCTCGGTGAGGCTTTGGATGATGCTCAAGAGCTCCTGCACGATGAGCGGCGCCAAACCCTCCAGCGGCTCGTCCAGCAGAAGCAACTGCGGGTTGAGCATCAGGGCGCGGCCTATGGACAGCATCTGCTGCTCACCACCCGAGAGTTGGTTGCCCATGTTGGCGCGGCGCTCCTGCAGGCGCGGGAACATGGCGTAGATTTTTTGCAGATCCCAGTGGCCCTTGGTCTGCACCACGCTCAGGTTTTCTTCTACGGACAGCGAAGGAAAAATATCGCGCTCCTGCGGCACCCAGCCCAGGCCCAGGTGCGCCCGTGCATGGGCTTTCACCGCCACCAGGTTCTGGCCCTGCCAGCGCATTGTCCCCTTGTGGAAACGCGTGGCGCCCATCAGCGTGGCCAGGAGCGTGCTCTTGCCCATGCCGTTTCGCCCCAAGAGCGACAAGCTGTCGCCGGCCGAGAGACTGAAGGAAATACCCTCCAGCACCACCGCCTCGCCATAACCGGCCCAGACGTTTTCGAGTGTCAAGAGTTCAGACATGGGCGGCTTCTCCGAGGTAGACCTCTTGGACCTTGGGGTCCTTGGCGATTTGTTCTGGCGTGCCCTGCGTCAGCAGGGCGCCACTGACCAGCACCGAGATGGTGTCGGCAAAGCGGAACACCAGGTCCATGTCGTGTTCGATCAGCAGAATGGTCACGTCGCGCGGCAGGGCCGCAATCGACTCGAAAAGCTCGCGGCTTTCGGACGTGGGCACACCGGCAGCCGGTTCGTCCAGCAGCAGCACCGAAGGCTTGGCGGCCAGGGCCAGCGCAATCTCGATCAGGCGCTGTTTTCCGTAAGCCAGGTTGCGCGTTTTTTCATGCGCCACATCCAGCAGCTTCAAGGTGCGCAGCAGCTCGGCCGCTTCTTCAATGGCCTGCGTGTGGGCGCCCACCGGCCGCCAGAATTTGGCACCCAGGCCCAGGCGTTCATTGACGGCCAGCACCACCGACTCCAGCACTGTCAGCTCCGAGAACAGGCGGTTGATCTGGAAGGTGCGGGCCAGCCCGCGTTTGACGCGCTGGTGCTGGGCCAGTGTGGTCACCTCTTTGCCTTGCAGCGTGACCGAGCCGCTGCTGGGCTCCAGAAAGCCGGTGAGCAGATTGATCAGCGTGGTTTTGCCAGCACCATTGGGGCCTATGAGCGCATGGCGCGCCCCGGCTTCCACGTTCAGGGTCACGTCATTCGTGGCAACAAAGCCGCCGAATTTTTTCACCAGGTTTTGGGTTTGCAAGGCGTAGTTCATTTCGCCACCTCCAGGCCCAGACGCGCACCGGCACGGCGCAGGCCGCCCATTACGCCGTCGCGGGCGAACAGCACAATCGCCAGCAGCAGCGCGCCCAGCCAGAACTGCCAGTACTCGGGGTTCATGTCTGACAGCACATGGTGGGCCGACATGAAGACGATGGTGCCTATGAGGGCGCCATACAGGCTGCCGGAGCCGCCCAGCACCAGGATCAGCAGCAGTTCGGCCGAGCGGTTGAAGGACAGCACATCCAGCGCCACAAACTGCGTGGTCTGCGCCATCAGCGCGCCGGCCACCCCGGCATAGGCCGCACCTAGGGTGTAGACGGCGGCCAGACGCAGGTTCACCGGCGCACCGAGAGCCGGCATGCGCGCCACATTCAGGCGTATGCCCTTGAGGGACAGGCCAAAGGGGCTGTGTACCAGTTTGCGTGCGGCCCAGAACAGCAGGAACAAAACAACCAGCGCATACCAGAAGGCGGTCTTGCCCACCATGTCAAAGCGGAAGGTTCCCAAGACAGGCAGCATCTCCATGCCCTGCAGTCCATCCACACCGCCGGTGAGCGAGCCCATTTTGTTGGCCAGCTCAAACAGCATCATGGCCACGCCCAGCGTCACCATCAGGCGCGTCAGGTCGGCACCGCGCAGCACCAGGAGGCTGGTGAGCAAACCCAGGGCCGCGCTGACGATGCCAGCAATGAGCAGTCCACTGAGCGGTTCACCCCAGCCGTGGGATGCCAGCAAACCTGCGGTGTAAGCACCCAGGCCGAAGAAGGCCGCATGTCCCAGCGAGACGATGCCGGCGTAGCCCAGTATCAGGTCCAGCGACAGACAGAACAGCGCAGTGATCGCCATTTGGGTCAGCAGCACCAGGTTGTCGGGGAAGACGAAGTAGGCGGCAATCGGCAGCAGCCAGAAGACGTATTCAGCAGCGTGCCAACGGTCTGCGTTCTTCAACTGGGTCACGGCCAGTGAGGGTGAAGGCGGTGTTGGTGTGAAAGGCGCAGCAGCAGTGGCCGCGAGGGTAGAGCTATGCATGGGAAATCCTTGGTGCACTGAGGGAAAAATTCAACGCGCAGCCGTGCGGCCAAACAGCCCTTGCGGCCGCAGCACCAGCATCACCACCATCACCGCATAGATGAGGAAGGAGCCGACCTCGGGCACGTAGTACTTGCCCGCCACATCCACCACACCCAGAATCAAGGAGGCCACCAGCGAGCCGGTGATGCTGCCACTGCCGCCCACCGCCACCACGATCAAAAAGTACACCACGTACTTCACCGGAAAGCCCGGGTCCAGCCCCAGCATCTCCACGCCCATGGCACCACCCAGACCGGCCAGGGCCGTGCCCAGGGCAAAGGTCAGCGTGAAGATGCGCTCCACGTTGATGCCCACACCGCGTGCTGCGCGCGGGTTGTCCACCGAGGCACGCAGCTGCGCACCAAAGCGCGTGCCGCTCACCAAGGCTTGCAGGCCCCAGGCCAGTGCGGCACTCACCGCGATCAAAAACACGCGGTAGACCCCCATGTCCAGACCCGGCAACTTGAACTGGCCGCGCAGGAAATCGGGCAGCTGCAAGGGCTGCTGGTTGGCGCCAAACAGGTAGTTGGCAGCGGCCATGGACATGAACACCAGGCTGATGGAAAACAGCACCTGGTCCAGGTGCGTGGCGCCATACAGGCGGCGGTACAGCAGGCGCTCCATCACCACACCCACGGCGGCCGTGGCCAGGGCTGCCAGCGGCAGTGAGAGCAAAAAAGGCACACCCGCTTTGTTGAGCAAGCTGACGCAGACATAGCCGCCCACCATGGCAAACGCGCCATGGGCCAGGTTGACAAAGTTCATCAGCCCTAGCGTGACCGACAGGCCCACGCTGATGAGGAACAGCAGCATGCCCGAGGCAATGCCATCAAATAGAACGGTCATGGCTTACTGCTTGCCCGGGTCTTTGAAATTGGCGACCTGGTCGAACTCCACGTTCTGCAGCTTGCCCGCCACTTTTTCCACACGGCGGATGTAAATGGTCTGCACGATGTCGCGGGTTTGCGGGTCTATGCTGATGGGGCCGCGCGGGCTGGTCCAGGCCATGCCCTTGGCGGCCGCCATGAACTTGTCGCCATCTGCGTCACCGCCGGTTTTCTCCAGCGTCTTGGCAATCAGCTGCATGCCGTCGAAGCCGGCCACCGACATATAACCCGGGCGCATGCCGGGGTAGGCCTTGGCAAAGGCGGCGGTGTAGGCCTTGTT
>JAYVNF010000386.1:0-11050 GCA_043758575.1 Rhodoferax sp. | reverse complement strand
TGCAGGGCCTGGAGGCCCACCAGATCAGCAGCAAGCGCCCCGGCCTGGTGGGCATGCTGTTCCAGAACCCGGACGACCAGATCATTTTCCCCACGGTGGAAGAAGAGCTGGCCCTGGGCCTGAGCCCCAGCGGCCTGTCGCGCCGCGCAGCCATCGCCCAGGCCCGCGCCTTTCTGCAGCAGCGCCAGCTGGCGCACTGGGCCGAGCGCAGCATAGGCGCCCTGAGCCAGGGCCAGCGCCAGCACGTGTGCTGGCTGGCCCTGATGATTGCCGCGCCCGAACTGCTGCTGCTGGACGAGCCCTATGCCAGCCTGGACCTGCCCGGCCAGGCCCGCCTGACCCAGGACATTGCGCAAGCCCCCCAGCAGGTGATTGTGTCCACCCATATGCTGGACCATGTGCGCGGCTTTGAACGCGTGATTTGGCTGGACCAAGGTTCGGTGCGTGCCGATGGGCCTGGCCCAGCCGTCTGCGCGGCCTACCAGGCCGATGTGGCGCAGCGCGCTCTGGCAACCCCATAACACCATGGGAAGCCTTTACAGCGAACACCGCACCTGGCTGCATGCCGTGCCGGCCGCCTGGAAGCTGCTGCTGTTCGCCCTCTTGGGCACGCTGCAGTATTTCTTGCACAGCGCGCAGCTGCTGGGCGCCAGTGCCCTGCTCTGCTGCCTGCTGTTTGCCTCCTTGGGCCGCGCCATCTACCCAGCGCGCAAATTGGTGGTATCGGTGCTGATCGCAGCCCTCTTGATCCTGGCCTTTCACAGCTACCTGCAGCAACCCATGTTGGGCGTCGTCAGTGGCTTGCGGCTGCTAAGCGCCTCGCTGCTGGGCATTGCCCTGACCCTCACCACCCGCAGCGGCGAGTTGCTGGCGGTGTTTGAAAAATGGCTGCAGCCGCTGCAGCGCTTTGGCATACGCACCGAACGCTTTGCGCTGCAGCTAGCCATGATGCTGCGCTTCACCGAGCATTTCTTTGTGCTCTGGAAGCGGCTGGACGATGCGCACCGCATCCGCACCGGCAAAGCGGGCGGCCTGCGCCTGCTGGCGCCGTTAACGATCCAGATGCTGGTGGCAGCCCGCCGGGTTGCAGATACACTCGAATTGCGTTTGGGCGAGTGAGGGCATGGCCCTTTCTTGGCGACTTCTTCCAATAAATTAACTGCACTACATTGACATGAAATCTTCCCGTTCTCTGGCACTCGTCTCGCTGTTTGCCGCACTCATGGCCGTATTCGGCCTGATCCCCAAAATCGACCTGCCCCTGGGCGTGCCCATCACCCTGCAAACCCTGGGCGTGATGCTGGCCGGCTGCCTGCTGGGCCCGCGCCGCGGCATGCAAGCCATGCTGCTGTTTCTGGCAGCGGTCGCATTGGGTCTGCCCCTGCTTTCGGGTGGACGTGGCGGCTTTGGTGTGTTCATGGCGCCCTCGGCCGGCTACCTGCTGGCCTGGCCCGTGGGGGCCTGGGTGACTGGCATGCTGATGGCCCAATTGCCGGGCAGCGCAGCACCCAGCCCGCGCAGCACAGCCTTCAGCGCCTTTCTGGCCTCGGCCGTGGGCGGCCTGCTGACCGTGCATCTTTTCGGCGTTATCGGTCTGGTGAAGATCGCCAACCTGAGCTGGACCCAGGCCTTTTTGGGCACGCTGGTGTTTGTGCCGGGTGACCTGATCAAGTGCGCGGTCTGCGCCATGGTGGTTCACACCGTGGCCCGTGGCCTGCCGGACTGGCAATTTGGAGGTCGCGCCCTGAAATGAGCCCCGACCCCACGGTCGATCTGGTTCACGCGCCCCTGGCCCACTGGGCAAAAACGCGGGGCGAGGCCGTGGCGATTCGCTGTGGCACGCACAGCATCCGCTTTGCGCAGCTGCAGCAGCAGCTGACGCAGCGCGCCCAGGCGCTCAGCCAGGCCCGGGCTCCGGCCAGTGTGCTGGTGGATGCCGCACAGGCATTGCCAGACCGTCTGGTGGATTTTCTGGGCATCATTGCCAGCGGCCGCTGCGCCGTGGTGGGCGACCCCGACTGGCCCAGGGCCGTACGCGAAGCGGTGCAGGCTGCGCTGCCCACACAAGGCGTGGACACACCCGCGCCCCAGCCCACCTCGCCCTTTTATGTCGGCTACACCTCGGGCAGCACCGGCGCCCCCAAGGGCTACCGGCGCCACCACCACTCCTGGACCACCAGCTTTCAGGCCTGTCTGGATGCTTTTGGCGCAGACGCCGGCAGCTGCATACTCGCGCCCGGGCGCGACTCGCACTCCCTGTTTCTGTTTGGCATGCTGCTGGGCCTGTGGACCGGTGGCGGTGTGGAGGTGCAGGAACAGTTTTCTGCCAGTGCCGCACTGGACACCCTGCGCTCGGGCCGCACGCCTTGCCTAGTAGCCGTGCCCAGCCAGTTGCTGCTGATGATGGAGACCGCCCAGCACCAGAACAGCCCGCCCATAGACGCGGTGCGTCTGATCCTGGTGAGCGGCTCGCGCTGGATGCGCCAGCGCACGCCGGCGCTGCAGGCACTGTTTCCGGCGGCCCGCATCATCGAGTTCTACGGCGCCTCGGAGACCAGCTTCATTGCCTGGATGGACACCGATGTGCAGGCCGATGCCGCCGTGGTCGGCCGGTCTTTTGACAATGTAGAGTTGCAGATCCGCGCACCGCAAGGTGAAGACAGTGCCGGCCTGATTTATGTGCGCAGCCCCATGGTCTTCATGGACTATGTGGGCGGTGCCGAAGACGCCACCGCCGCCCTGCGTGACGGCGACTGGATCTGCGTGCGCGACCTGGGCTACCTGGATGCGCAAGGCAGGCTGTGCGTGGTGGGACGGCAAAACCGTATGCTGGTGACGCTGGGCAAAAACCTGTTTCCCGAAGAAGTCGAGTCGGTGCTGGAGCGCCACCCCGGCATTGCCTCGGCCTCGGTGCACGGCCTGGCCGACCCGCTGCGCGGCCTGCAGGTGGTGGCCATCATCCGCTGGGCGCACAGCTCCCACGGCAGCGCACACCCGGGCCCTGCCCTTCCGGACGCCCTGGCACTCAAAGCCTGGTGCAAGCAGCAGCTGGAAGGCTTCAAGACGCCGCGCAAATTTTTTGTCACGGCCGACTGGTGTTACACGGCCAGCGGCAAGACCGAACACCGCGCGCTGGGCCAAGCGCTGCTGGCATTGCAGGACAACAATCCAGGCAATGGACCGCACAGCGACCGTACACCATGCCTGACGCCCCTGCTCTGATCACGGATTGGGCACGCAGCGCCGTTGCCCCCCACGGAGCGGCCTTTCGCACGCTGCAGCCGCACCAGATCGCAGCCCCGGTGCTTGCGGCCTTGCTGCAGCGTGCCGGTATAGGCGCGCAGTCGGTCCATGCGTTGGTGCTGGGCAATGCCCTCGGTGCGGGCGGCAATCCGGCCCGCATGCTGGCACTGGCCGCCGGGCTGGCGCCGGACTGCGCCACGTTTTCCGTGGACACCCAGTGCTGCTCGGGTCTGGACGCAGTGGCCCTGGCCGTGGGCCTGCTGGCCTCGGGCCAGGCCTCGGTGGTGATTGCCGGCGGCGTGGAGGCCTGGAGCCGCTCGCCCATACGCCAGCATCGCCCCTTGCGTGCGGGCGAGCCTGCCGTCACGTACGAGCGCCCGGCCTTTGCGCCGGACCCGGCGCAAGACCCGGACCTGTTGCAGTCTGCTGCCGACTATGCGGCCCATCAGGGCATCACACGCCAGGCGCAAGATGCCTATGCGGTGCACAGCCATGGGCGCGCCCTCGAACACCGGGCTGATCTGGACGATGAAATAGCGGAAGTCGCAGGCCTGTTGCACGACGCCTACCCACGGCCCATCAGCCCACAAAAAGCGGCCCGCATGCCGGTTGCTGCCCATGCTTGGCGGCCAGAAACGTTCAGCGGGAAAAACGCTGGGCAAGGCGACGGAACGAACGACTGCGCCGTTAGCAGCTTGGCCATTTCGGCCAAGGCCGACGGCGCCGCTCTGGTCTTGCTGGCAACGCCACAGGCGTGCAAAGACCTGGGTTTGACGCCCCGGGCGGCCTGGGTAGCTTCGGCCTCGGTGGGCGACAACCCGGGCACGCCGCTGCTGGCTGCAGAGCGGGCCACGCGCGCGGTGCTGGCGCGCTGTGGCCTGGCCTCCATGGACAGCATCCAGGCCACCGAGTTACACGACGCCTTTGCCGCGCAAGGCCTGGCGTACTGCCAGGCCCTGGGACTGGAGCCCGCACGCATCAACCGCCGTGGCGGGGGCCTGGCGCGTGGCCATCCCATAGGCGCGTCTGGCGCGATTGCCTTGGTGCGAGTGCTTGCCGATCTGCAGCGTGATGCCGCGTCCGGGGCGCTGGGGCTGGCGGCCATTGCCGGGGCCGGCGGTATTGGTGCCGCGGCCATCGTGCGGCGCCTGTAGCGGCTTGGGTTCGCTAGCCCACTACGCGGAAATACTCTTCCAGCTCGCAGCGCGTGGTCAGCGTCTGGTTGACGGGTGCTTGCAGGTCCGCATACCCCAAGGCCATGCCACAGACGATGCTGCTGTCCTCCTGCAGACCCAGATGGCGGCGCACCAAGCCCGGGTAGGAGGCCAGAGCCCCGATGGCACAGGTGGCCAGCCCACAGGACTGCGCGGCCAGCATCAGGCCGTACAGGGTCATGCCAAGGTCCATATAGCCACCGCTGCCAAAGTCACTGCGCACGGTGACCACCAGGGCCACCGGCGCCTCAAAAAAGCAGAAGTTGCGTTCAAACTGGGCGTCGCGGGCGGCGCGGTCTTCACGCCCTATGCCCAGGGCGCCGTACAGGGCGCGGGCCGCAGCCACCTGGCGGCGGCGCAGCAGCGCGGGCATGGGTTGCGGAAAATAGGCGTAGTCCTCCAGCTCCTGCTGGCCGGCCCGGAAGGCGGCAACCAGGTCCGCCGACAAGCGGGTTCTGGCCTCACCTTGCACCGCGACAAAGGAGCCGGGTTGCAAATTGGCACCGCTGGGTGCCTGGCGCGCCGTGGCCAGCAGTTGCTGCAAAAGATGCGCGGGCACCGGCTCCTGGCGGTAGGCGCGTACCGAGTGGCGCTGGGCGGACAGAACGGAAAAAGAATCAGGGGCGAATGGGCTCACCGCAGCATGGTAACGCGGGTGGTAGCGCGGCTGACCTGGCTGCTGCCAATGTGGCTGGCAATGTGGCCGTGTGGCGTGGCGCCGGCCTGCGGCCGGTGCGCTTGGTGGCCTGCGTCCAGCTGGAAAACGGCCACCGTGTCCACCAGTTCCCGCGCCTGTGCCTTCAGGCTGCTGGCAGCCGCTGCCATCTGCTCCACCAGAGCGGCGTTTTGCTGCGTGGTCTGGTCCATCTGTGTCACGGCATCTCCCACCTGGGCCACGCCCATGGCCTGTTCGTTGCTCGCGGCGCTGATCTCGCCCATCAAGTCGGCAACGCGCTGGATGGAGCCCACCACCTCGGTCATGGTCTCGCGGGCTTTTTCCACCTGGCTGCTGCCCTGCTGCACACGCTCCACGCTGGCACCAATCAGGGTCTTGATTTCCTTGGCCGCCTCGGCGCTGCGCCCGGCCAGTGAACGCACTTCGGAAGCCACCACGGCAAAGCCACGGCCCTGCTCCCCTGCCCGTGCCGCTTCCACCGCCGCGTTCAGGGCCAGGATATTGGTCTGGAACGCAATCCCATCAATGACACCGATGATGTCCGCGATCCTGCGCGAGGACTCGTTGATGCCCTTCATGGTGTCCACCACCTGCGCCACCGCGTCGCCGCCCTGCATGGCAACGGCAGAGGCGCTCATGGCAAGTTGATTGGCCTGGCGCGCGCCGTCCGAATTCTGCTTCACCGTGGCACCCAGCTCTTCCATGGAGGCTGCCGTCTGCTCCAGCGCACTGGCTTGTTGTTCGGTGCGGGCACTTAGGTCGTTGTTGCCCTGCGCAATTTCCGCCGAAGCATTGGCCACACTCTCGGACCCGTTGCGCACCTGGGAGACGGTCTTGATCAGGCTTTGCTGCATCTCCTTGAGTGCGTCGAGCATGTCGGCCGCCTCATCACGCCCGCTGCTGTGGATGTTTTCAGTGAGGTCACCTTGGGCGATGTGCTGCGCATGCTGGGTGGCCGTGCGGATGGGCTGCAGAATCGAGCGGCTCAGCAGATAGCCCAGAAGGCTGCCAATCAGCAGGGCCAACAGGCCGCCACCCATCAAAATCTGACGACCGGCCTGCGCCTTGGCGTCCGCGCTGGCCATGCTGGCCGCAAACAGCACGGCCTGGCGTTGGTCCATCTGGGCAATGGAGCCCAGGTACGCATCGGCCAGCGGCTTCAGGTCTTTCGCGAGAGACTCCAGAACATCTTCGCCCGCGGCCTTTCTCTTGAGCAGATCGGCGCGCGGCACCCGGTAGGCATCGCGTGCAGCATCGATTTTGGCCAGAAGTGCCTGCCCCTCGTCTAATTGCACCAGCTCCACCAGGCGCTTGCGGATGGCGTCCACACGCACCGAGGTTTGGTCCATATCGGGCCTCCAGACAGCGGAGGCGCCCGGGTTGGCGTCACGCAAAATGGCTTCGGTGCGCACCCAGTTGAGCTCGGTGGTCTGGCGCCACTCCAGGGCGAGCCGCATTTTTTCGCTGTCCGTGCTCCCCAAGGTCTGGGTGCTGCTGGCAAGCTCCTGCAAACGCCAGTAGCCCACGCCCACCATGAGCAGCAGCACCGCCAGGATGGCCCCTATGACCAGGCTGATGCGCACGCCGATTCGCAGGTTCTGCAGGGTGTTCATTGTGTCGCCTCTCGCAACGTAGCCTGTGGCCCACGTGCATGTATTTTTTTCGCTCGCCCCTACCTAGTATGCGCGCGCGAAGCGGGCTCCCAAGCGAGAACGGCAAACGAAAAGCGATGAGCGGGCAAAAAAAATCCAGTGCTACTTGCAGTAGTACTGGATTTTTCAAATTACTGGGGTGGCTGATGGGGCTCGAACCCACGACAACAGGAATCACAATCCTGGACTCTACCAACTGAGCTACAGCCACCGTAGAGGCAGGATTATAACCTGCCAAAACCCTTATTCTGCGATTGGCGCCGCATTCAATCCACTAATTGGCTTGGGCACCATGATCTGCGCCTTGTAGCGGTTTTTCAAGACTGCGTAGTAAGCCTGATTTTCCGCACTGGCAATCCATTGCCCATACTGGGTCCGCTCTTGCTTGGCCCGGTCATCGGCAGGTGGGGTGCGCTCCAGCACCTTGTTGATGCGCACCACGGCATAGCCCTGGCTGCCCAGGTCTACACCGATCCATGCCGGCAGCTTGGTGGTATCGGCATGCATGGCCTGGTCTACCACCATGGGGGCCACGGTTGGCGTCTGGTCGCGCGACACCACCACAGCAGCGGCCAGCTTGGCCGCATCCGGCTGAGCCATCCAAGCTTGCAGCTTGGCCGCACCCTCCTTTTTAGCCAGCTCGGCCGAGCGGCTGCTCACCAAGCGTTCGCGCACGGCTGTGCGCACATCGGCCAGCGGCAGTACCCGGGCCGGTGCGTACTGCGTCACGCGGGCCGACACCATCTGGTTGGGGCCGACTTCAATGGCTTCGGTGTTGCGCTTTTTTTCCACTGCATCCGGGTTGAACACAGCAGTCAGCAGTTTCACATTGGCCAAAGGGCCCTTGGCATCGGGCAAGGGCTTGCGCTGCACATTGCTGGCGGTCTTGATCTCCAGCTTGAGCTTCTCGGCTATCGGTTTGTAGGTGTCGGACTGCTCGTACACCGCATTGGTAAAGGTTTCGGCAATGTCAGCGTACTTGCGCTGGGCCTGCTGGTTCAGCAGATCGGCTTCGATGCTGGGCTTGAGTTCTTCAAAACTCTTTTGCTTGGGCGATTTGAGGTCCACCAGCTTGATGATGTGGTAGCCGAAGTCAGACTCCACCAGATCGCTGATGTCCCCCTTCTTCATGGAGAACGCCGCATCCTCAAACGGCTTGACCATGGCGCCGCGGGCAAAGAAATCCAAATCACCGCCGGCGGGCGCAGAGCCCGCATCTTGCGAATTTTTGCGGGCCACATCGGCAAAGCTGTCGGGCGCCTTGCGCACCTGGGCCAGCAAGGCCGTGGCCTTTTCTTTGGCCTTGGCACGCTCGGCAGCGGGCATGTCCTTGGGCGCGTTGATCAGAATGTGGCTGGCGCGGCGTTCTTCCTTGCCGCTCAGGCGTGCAACGTTTTGCTCGTAGTAGGACTTGAGCTCTTCGTCATTCAGCGTGATGGTCTTTTTCACGCTCTCCAGATCCAGCACGATGTACTCAATGCTGGCGGACTCGGGAGCCTGGAACTGCTTCTGGTTGGCTTGGTAGTAGGCTTCCATTTCGGCGTCGGTCGGATTTACTTGCGAGCGGAAATCGGCGGGCAAGAAATTGGCAATTTGCAGTTCGCGCCGCTCAAAGAATGCGTTCAGGGCGACATTGGCCTGGCCCGCCGGTGCCAGCGCGGTGCTGGAAATGCCGCCTTCCACCTGGCGCAGGGCCAGGTCTTTGCGCACACGGGCTTCAAAACCTTCAGGTGTCAAACCCTGGGCGGCGGCGAGCTGGCGGTAGCGCTCCATGTCCAGCGTGCCGTCGGGCTTGCGCAAGGAGGCAATGGTGGGGTTTTGCTGCAGCTCACGCGCCAGGCGTACGTCGGTGCTGGCGAAGTGGGCATCGGCAGCTGCGTCGCTGAGCACGTGCTCGCGCACCAGGCGCTCCAGCGTCACGTAACGTGCTTCGGGCGAATCCAGCAGCTTGGGGTCCACATTGGGTTGTGTGCTGCGCACACGGTCCACTTCATTCTTGTGGCTGGCATCCCATTCGTCTTGCTTGACCGAATAGCTGCCCACTTTGGCCACGGTGTCACCACCTGAGCCCAGGCTCTTGAAGCCATTGATGCCCACCAGCACAAAGGCCGGAATGATCAGCAAGAACATGAGGAACATCATGATCTTCGTGTGCTTGCGAACGAAATCGAACATGCGCTTATCTCTCCATCAAATCAACAAAAACGAAGTTTCAGTGAAGGCTAACTTGTACTCAAGTTATGCCGAAACTAAAAAAGGCGAACAAACTTGTTCGCCTTTTGCTTGGGTGGGTGGTGGGTGATGACGGGCTCGAACCGCCGACCTACGCCGTGTAAAGGCGCCGCTCTACCAACTGAGCTAATCACCCCACTTGAAACAACAAACTCAGTTCAACGCATCTTTCAATGCCTTGCCTGGACGGAACTTGGGAACCTTGGCGGCCTTGATTTTAATCGCATCGCCGGTACGCGGGTTGCGACCCGTGCGCGCAGCACGTTTGCCCACTGCAAAAGTACCAAATCCAACGAGAGAAACCGAGCCGCCTTTTTTCAGGGTTGTCTTCACTGCTCCGATGGTCGACTCCAGCGCGCGCGTGGCAGCTGCCTTGGAGATGTCGGCATGTTTTGCAATGTGCTCAATTAATTCAGTTTTATTCACAAAGACCCCTTGTTTGAATGCAATGTTGCTTGGTATGGCTCTCGAACTACGTGCGCTTTAGCAGCGACAACGGCTCGTATGATTAAAGCCACGGGACTATGCCGTGTCAATACGCCATGCAACATTTACGAGAGCGCGGACGCGAATTCTAATGGCATTTTTGGGCTTCACCGGGCTCTGGCGCGTATTTCTGGAAGCGCTTTTTGCAAGTAGTAAACCATCGACCATACGGTGAGCACGGCAGCCACCCAAATCAGTGCCATGCCCCACAAATGGGTGTCAATGATTCCAAACAGCAGGCCATTGAAGAGCAAAAACGGAATGGCCACCATTTGCACCACGGTCTTGACCTTGCCCAGCATGTGCACGGCCACGCTCTTGGAGGCACCGATTTGCGCCATCCATTCACGCAGGGCCGAAATCGCAATCTCGCGCCCGATGATGATGAGCGCCACAAACACATCGGTGCGCTGCAAATGCACCAGCACCAGCACGCAGGCACACACAAGAAATTTATCGGCCACCGGGTCCAGGAAAGCGCCGAAAGATGATGACTGGTTGAGCCTGCGCGCCAGGTAGCCGTCCAGCCAATCGGTCAGCGCAAACACCACGAACATGGTGGTGGCCAGCAGGTTCTTTTCGGCTGCCGACAGCATGCCATCGGGCAAATAGAAAACCCCCACAATGAAAGGTATCGCGACAATGCGCGCCCAAGTCATGATGGTGGGAATGGTCCAGAACATGGGGCAATTGTGGCATGCCTAATGCAGTGCTCTGTAGATATCTTCAGCCAGTTCGTGGGAGATGCCCTCCACCGTGGCCAGGTCCTCGGCGCTGGCCATGGCCACCCCGCGCACGCCACCAAAACGCTGCAAGAGTTTGGCGCGGCGCTTGGGGCCAATGCCGGGAATCTCCTCCAGTTTGCCACCACCCACACGTACCTTGGCGCGTTGCGCGCGCATGCCGGTGATGGCAAAACGGTGGGCCTCGTCGCGTATCTGCGCCACCAGCATCAGGGCCGCCGAATCGGCACCCAAATAGACTTTGTCGCGGCCATCGGCAAACACCAGCTCTTCCAGGCCGACCTTGCGGCCTTCGCCCTTCTCCACGCCCACGATCAAGGACAGGTCCAGCCCCAAGGCCACAAACACCTCGCGCGCCATGGACACCTGGCCTTTGCCGCCGTCCACCAGCACCAGATCGGGCAGGCGGCCGGTGCCCGCAGGCACGGAGCCGGAATGCTTGGCCTCATTCAAGGCTTCGGCCAGCTTGCTGTAGCGCCGCGTCAGCACCTGGCGCATGGCGGCGTAGTCATCGCCGGGCGTGATGCCGTCGATGTTGTAGCGGCGGTATTCGGCGTTCTGCATTTTGTGGTGGTGAAACACCACGCAGGAGGCCTGCGTGTTTTCACCCGCAGTGTGCGAGATGTCGAAGCATTCGATGCGCAGCTCTTCCAGGTTTTCCACTGCCAGGTCCAGCGCCTCGGCCAGGGCTCTGGTTCGGGCCTGCTGCGAGCCCTCTTCGGCCAGCAGGCGTGCCAGCTGCAGGGCCGCATTGGTCTGCGCCATGTCCAGCCAGGCGCGGCGTTGCTCGCGCGGCTGGTGGAT
>JAYVNF010000385.1:0-3588 GCA_043758575.1 Rhodoferax sp. | reverse complement strand
GCACAAAGGGCGAACCATAGGCCGGGGCAAACACCGTGTTCTTGCCGCCAATCACCACGTTGTGCGCCGGGTTGCGGGCGTACTGGGTGAATTCGCGTGGGGCGGTGTCCTGCACCAGCTTGCGTGCCAGGCCACGGGGGAAGCGCACGCGCTCGCCCTTGACGTCGCAGCCCGCTTTGCGGAACAAGTCCAGGGCTTCGGCGTCATCACGGAAGTCAATGCCCACCTCTTCGAGAATGGTGTCGGCATTGCGTTCGATGATTTGCAAACCCTCTTCGTCCAGCACCTCGAAATACGGAATCTTGCGCGTAATAAAAGGCACGGACTGGGCGCTGCGCGCACTGCGGGCGGCGCGCTTGGCTTCACGGCCACCACCGGCGCGGCGGCCTCGGGGGGCATCGGGTGCAGCGGCGGCTTCGGTCTTGGTGGGTACAACAGTGGTGTCGGTCATGCGGTGTCTCCTGTGCCTGGTGCCTGCTGCCATGAGGAATGCGCATGGCCGGCAGGATGAATACTCATAGTATTGCAGCCCCAGGGCATAGCTTTGACCTGTTTGCGACACGCTTTTGCATGCCAACGCCGCCGCCTTGGCGCCCCTCGCTCTTTGTCGCAAACACGGCGCGCCACGTCGCCTGTTACCTCTGCGTCGCAGGCGCCTGACCATAGCATCCGCACAGTCCCTAAACCCCTACGAAACATCGGAAATATGGTCGCAAAAATCATCGACGGCAAAGCCGTGGCCCAGCATGTGCGCCAGGACTGCAGACTGCAAACGGACGCACTGAAGGCACAAGGCGTAACCCCCGGCCTGGCCGTCATCATCGTGGGCGACAACCCGGCCTCCAAGGTCTATGTGGCCAACAAGGTCAAAGCCTGCACCGAGGTCGGTCTGCACTCCACGGTCTATGCCTTTGCAGCCGACACGCCGGATGCCGTGGTGGAGGCCAAGATCCTGGCGCTCAACGCCGACCCCTTTGTGCACGGCATCCTGGTGCAGTTGCCCCTGCCCAAGCACTTTGATGCCAAGCGCGTGCTGGCCTGTATCTCGGTGGACAAGGATGTGGACGGCTTTCACCTCTACAACGTGGGCGCCCTGGCCCAGGGCGAAACCCTGTTCCCGCCCTGCACGCCTTTTGGAGTGTCCAAGATGCTGGAGTACGAGAACATCCCGGTCGAAGGCCAGAACGTGGTGGTGGTGGGCGCCAGCAACATCGTGGGCAAGCCCATGGCCATGATGCTGATGCAGCGCGACGCCACGGTGGTCATCTGCCACGCCAAGACCCGTGACCTGGGGCAGTTCACCATCCTGGCTGACATCCTGGTGGTAGCCGCCGGTGTACCGAATCTGATCGTGCCGCAGATGGTGCGCAACGGTGCGGTGGTGATCGATGTGGGCATCAACCGCTTGCCCGATGGCCGCTTGGTAGGCGACGTGGACTTCGAGGGGGTGCGGCAAAAGGCCTCTTATATTTCGCCGGTGCCCGGTGGTGTCGGGCCCATGACCATCACCATGCTGGTGTACAACACGATTCAGGCGGCGAAGCGCACGCTGGAGCAAAGCCAGGGCTGAGCCAAGGCTGGCATTGTTCTCAGGAATGCCAGCCTTGGCTCACGCCGCAGGCCGTGTCGCCCGCACATTCCCCCATGTCGTAACGCAGACACCGCCTGCAGAGCCAGTCTCGACAATCGTTGATCGACACCGATCGACCCATTTCCACAGACACTTTTGCAAAGGCACTCCATGGCATCGAACCCCGCTCTGAACGCATTTGACCCCGAACTCGGCGCTGCCATGGACGCCGAGGCCCGGCGCCAGCAGGACCACCTGGAACTCATCGCCTCCGAGAACTACACCAGCGCTTTGGTGCTGGCCGCGCAGGGCAGCGTGCTGACCAACAAGTACGCCGAAGGCTATCCCGGCAAGCGCTACTACGGCGGCTGCGAGTTTGTCGACGTGGCCGAGCAGCTGGCGATTGACCGCGCCAAAAAGCTCTTTGGCGCCGACTGGGCCAATGTGCAGCCGCACTCCGGCTCCAGCGCCAACTCCGCCGTCTACATGGCGCTCTTGCAACCCGGCGACACCATCCTGGGCATGAGCCTGGCCCACGGCGGCCACCTGACGCACGGCGCCAAGGTCAGTTTTTCGGGCAAGATTTACCACGCCGAGCAGTACGGCATTGACACCAGCACCGGCCTGATCGACTACGACGCGCTGGAGGCACAAGCCATTGAAGTGAAGCCGAAGATGATCGTGGCCGGCTACTCCGCCTACAGCCGCCACCTGGACTTCGCGCGCTTTCGCGCCGTAGCCGACAAGGTGGGCGCGCTCCTGTGGGTGGACATGGCCCACTTCGCAGGGCTGGTCGCCGCCGGCCTGTACCCGAATCCGATTCCCTTTGCCGATGTGGTCACCACCACCACGCACAAGACCCTGCGCGGCCCGCGCGGCGGCCTGATTCTGTGCCGTGCCAACCCGGACATCGAGAAGAAGCTCAACTCCATGGTCTTCCCCGGCACCCAGGGTGGACCGCTGATGCACGTGATTGCCGCCAAGGCCGTGGCCTTTCTGGAAGCCCTGCAGCCCGAGTTCAAGACCTATCAGGCGCAAGTCATCACCAATGCGCGCGCCATGGCTGCCGTCTTCATGGCGCGTGGCTACGACGTGATTTCTGGCGGCACCGACAACCACCTGATGCTGGTCAGCCTGGTGGCCAAGGGCATCACCGGCAAGGACGCCGACGCCGCCCTGGGCCGTGCCCACATCACCGTGAACAAGAACTCGGTGCCCAACGATCCGCAGTCGCCCTTTGTCACCAGCGGCATCCGCGTAGGCACTCCGGCCATCACCACCCGTGGTTTTGGCGTAGCCGAGTGCGAAACCGTGGCAACCGCCATGTGCGATGTGATGGACTGCCTGGCCGCCAAGGGCGAGCAGGCCGCTGTGGAAGCGGCCGTGGCAGAGCGCATCACCGCCTTGTGCCGCCGCTTCCCCGCACCCGCCTGAGCCCCTGCCCTCGCCTGACCTTTCGCGCGCACACAACCGAGCACAAACACCATGGCACTCAGCGTTTTTGACCTGTTCAAGATTGGCATAGGGCCTTCTTCCTCCCACACCGTCGGGCCCATGAAGGCCGCGGCCATGTTTGCCGAGCGCCTGCGCACAGAGGGCTGGCTGGACAAGATAGCCCGCGTGGAAGTACGCATGTACGGGTCGCTGGGCGCCACCGGCAAGGGCCACGGCACCGACAAGGCGGTGATGCTGGGCCTGGAAGGGCTGATGCCCGACAGCATAGACCCCGACACCATAGAGCCGCGCCTGAAACACATGCGCCACGAGGGCAAGATCCTGCTGGCGGGTTCGCACCCCCTGCCCTTCAGCGAGAAGAACGACCTTACCTTTTTGCGCCGCGAAGCCCTGCCCTACCACTCCAACGGCGTGAAGTTTGTCGCCTTTGATGTGGAAGGAAAAATGCTGACCGAGCGCCGCTACTTCTCGGTGGGCGGCGGATTTGTGGTCTCGCAGGAAGAGGCCGATTCGCCCATGGACGGCCCGGTCATCGTCTCCGACCCGACCAAGGTGAAGTACCC
>JAYVNF010000384.1:0-3588 GCA_043758575.1 Rhodoferax sp. | reverse complement strand
GGACTTTTTCAGCAACGGTATTCATTTGAATTGCATAGAAGCCGCGGCGCACCAGGCAGGCAGCAGCGCGGCCGATGCCTCCTGGGACAACATCAACGCCATGAACGATGTGGCGCGCGCCCTCATCGAAGACACCACGCGCCTGACGGTGGCAGTGCTGCGCGGCAACGCCGGTGCCGGTGGCGTGTTTCTGGCCCTGGCCGCCGACGAGGTCTGGGCCGCACCGGGCACCGTGCTCAACCCGCACTACCGCAACATGGGCAATCTGTATGGCTCGGAATACTGGACCTATCTGCTGCCGCGCCGCCTGGGGCAAGACGCCGCGCAACAGCTGATGCGCCAGCGCCTGCCCTTGCTGGCAGTGCAAGCCCAGCGCATCGGCCTGATAGACCATTGCTTGCACACAGCTGCGGACATGAAAGCGCAGGCAATCCCGCGTGCGCTGGCCCTGGCAAGCGCCTACAATTTCCAGCACCGGCTGACGAAGAAACAGCAGGTACGCGCCACCGATGAAGCCACCCGCCCCCTGGCGGATTACCGAAAAGACGAGTTGAACCGCATGCACCGCAATTTTTACGGCTTCGACCCCAGCTACCACGTGGCGCGCTACCACTTTGTGCACAAGCTGCCCCACGCCTGGACGCCGCGCCACCTAGCCGCCCACCGGCCATGACCACGCCATGAAGCCGAGCATGAACCCGCGCGCGAGCCGCCCATGAGCTTGCCCGACACTCTACCCAGCGTGCTGGTGGTGGACGACGAGGTCCGCTCCCAGGAGGCCATGCGCCGCACGCTGGACGAAGACTTCATGGTGTTCACCGCCAGCGATGCCGATGCCGCGCGCGTCTGCATGGAACACAACGCCATCAGCGTGATCCTGTGCGACCAGCGCATGCCGGGCCTGAGCGGCGTGCTGTTCTTGAAAGAGGTGCGCGAGCGCTGGCCGGACACGGTGCGCATCGTCATCTCGGGCTATACCGATTCGGAAGACATCATTGCCGGCATCAACGAGGCCGGCATTTACCAGTACATCCTCAAACCCTGGGTGCCCGACCACCTGCTGGCCACGGTGCGCAATGCGGTGGAGGCGCAAAACTTGCAGCGCGATACCAACCGCCTGCACCTGGAGCTGCGCACCAGCACCCCGGTGCTGCGCCAGCGCACGCAGGCCAAGCTCTCCAAGGCGCGCAGCGTGTTTGATTTCGACCGCATCGAGCGCGCGCCCGGCAGCCCGCTGGACGCCGTCTGCGAAGTGGCCGAACGCGTGGCCCGCTACGACCTGAGCGTCTTGGTGCTGGGCGAGTCCGGCACCGGCAAAGAACTTTTAGCACGCGCCGTGCACTACGCCAGCCCGCGCGCGGGGGGCGCCTTTGTGGTGGAGAACTGCGCGGCCATGCCGGACACGCTGTTGGAGTCCGAGCTGTTTGGCCACAAGCGCGGCGCCTTCACCGGCGCCTACGAAGACCACCCGGGCCTGTTCCAGCGCGCCAACGGCGGCACCGTGTTTCTGGATGAAATTGGCGAAACCTCGCCGGCCTTTCAGGTGCGCCTCTTGCGCGTGCTGCAGGAGCGCGAGGTGCGCCCGGTGGGCGCGGCCCATTCGGTGCCGGTGGACGTGCGCGTGGTGGCTGCCACCCACCGCGACCTGGAGCAGCGCGTGCGCGAGGGTTTGTTTCGCGAAGACCTGTACTACCGCATTGCCGGCATCACCATCACCGTGCCACCGCTGCGCGAGCGCGCCGGCGACATCGCCCCGATTGCCAAACGGCTGGTGCGCGAGGTGGGCGCCGAGCTGGGCCGCCCCGATGCAGCCTTGAGCGACGAGGCCCTGGCCTGCCTGATGGGCTACCCCTGGCCCGGCAACATCCGCGAGCTGCGCAACGAGATTGCGCGCGCCATTGCCATCAGCGACAGCGACGCTATTGCCGCCCAGTCGTTTTCAACGCGCGTGCTGCACGGGCAGGCGGGCTTGGCCAGTGCGGGCGCCATGGCCGGCACCAGCAACGGCAGCAGTGCCACGAACGGTAGCGCCCTGCCCCGCACGGGCACCTTGAGCGAACGGCTGGATGCGATAGAAGCCATGGTGCTGCGCGAAACCCTGTTGCGCCACCGCTGGAACAAGACCCGCTCCGCCACCGAGCTGGGCCTCTCGCGCGTGGGCCTGCGCGGCAAGATGGCCCGCTTTGGGTTGGAGGGCTAAGCATGGGCACTGCAAGCAAGCCTGCTTTGAAGAACGCCGCGCTGACCGGCACTGGCGCAGCGGTCAGCGATGCTCTGCACCAGGGCCAATCCCTCAACGTGCTGTGGCTGCAATCCGGCGGCTGCGGTGGTTGCAGCATGTCGCTGCTCTGCGCCGACACCACCGACTTCCACGGCCAGTTGCGCGACTCCGGGATCAACCTGCTGTGGCACCCGTCGCTGTCTTTGGAAAGCGGGCAGGAGCTGATTGCCATGCTGCATGCGATTAAAACCGGCACGCTGCGTCTGGATGCGCTGTGCATAGAGGGCGCACTCTTGCGCGGCCCGAACGGCACCGGGCGCTTTCACGTGCTGGCCGGCACCGGCATTCCCATGGTCCACTGGGTGGAACAGCTGGCCGCCAAGGCACGCCATGTAGTGGCCGTGGGCAGCTGCGCCGCCTGGGGTGGCATCACGGCGGGCGGCAGCAACCCGACCGATGCCTGTGGCCTGCAGTACGAAGACGACCGCATCGGCGGCCTGCTGGGCGCAGCGTTTCGCTCCGGCAGCGGCCTGCCGGTGATCAACATCGCCGGCTGCCCCACGCACCCGGGCTGGGTGCTGGACAGCCTGATGGCCCTGGCCGCAAACACCTTGTTGGCAGACGATCTGGACAGCCTGGGCCGGCCGCGTTTTTATGCCGACCAGCTGGTGCACCACGGCTGCTCGCGCAACGAGTACTACGAATACAAGGCCAGCGCCGAGAAGCCCTCGGACCTGGGTTGCATGATGGAGCACATGGGCTGCAAGGGCACGCAGGTGCATGCCGACTGCAATCTGCGGCCCTGGAATGGCGAGGGCTCATGCACGCGCGGCGGCTATGCTTGCATTGCCTGCACCGAGCCGGGTTTTCAGGAGCCCGGCCACCCGTTTCACACGACGCCCAAAATTGCCGGCATACCGATTGGCCTGCCCACCGACATGCCCAAGGCCTGGTTTGTGGCGCTGGCCTCGCTGTCCAAATCGGCCACGCCACGGCGCGTCAAACTCAATGCCGTGGCCGACCACCTGGTGGTGGCACCCGTGGCCCGTAAAACCCGACTCAAGTGAACACACTGCCATGACCCGTTTGCTGGTAGGACCGTTCAACCGCGTCGAGGGCGACCTGGAAGTCAGCCTGGACATAGAGGATGGGCGGGTGCGCTCGGCCCAGGTCAACTCCCCCATGTACCGGGGCTTTGAGCAAATCCTGCAGGGCAAATTCCCGCAGGATGCGCTGGTCTATGTGCCGCGCATCTGCGGCATTTGCTCGGTGTCGCAGTCGGTAGCCTGTGCGCGCGCCCTGGCCAGCCTGGCCAATATCGAAATGCCGCCCAACGGCCAGCACGCCACCAACATCGTGCTGGCCAC